>NZ_JAYXIH010000020.1:0-79455 GCF_036016755.1 Aurantimonas sp. A3-2-R12
CCCAAAGCTCCAGCGTCGTCTCGATCGATGCGCCCATCATCCATGACCTCCGAATCATGGTCGCCCATGGATTCAGAACTCGTCGAAAGACGCAACTGTAATGCTAGGCCGCCGAACGTCCGGATCCCAGCTGCGCCGGATGGGTTTCGGGACGAATGGTTAATGCGGTGCTATCTGCACGCTCCAAAGCTTCAAGGCGACGGCAATCTTCCTTGTGCAGGATCACAGGGTGCAGATTAAGGCGACCGGGGCACAGGCCATCCACGGCTTCCCCGTCGCGCCATGTCCTGCGGGCGCGCGGCGGGGACCATGGATCACGAAGCCGCAGGCCGCGTCAGCCGCAATTTTCAGCTTAACTGCTACGATACCCGCTTTGGAACGCATCCCGGCGGATCGCGACAAGGATGAGGGTCATGAAGGAAAAGATCGACAGGATCATCCACTCGTTCAGGAGGACACCGTGGAACGATCCGAAGGTGACGACCAGAAAGACGAAGGCATAGGAGGTCTCCGGCACGAGATGGCCGGGCGAACATCGCGTGACGCGGACGAGAAAGACCGCGAAGATCGACATGAGCAGCGCCAGCCCGACCAGACCGTTCGAGGTCGCCTCATCGACGAACAGATTATGCAGATGCGTGAAGCCGGCGACATAGGATGCGTTCATCGGCGAAACCGCTGCGGCGACCGCGTCCATTCGTTCCATCCCGCCGACGCCGGCGATCGGGTGCTTGGAAACAAGGTCAAAGGCTCCCGCCCACATGACGAGGCGGACGTCCATCGATCCCGTGGCGACGCCGGTCTCGTTCAGTCTCTGCAACTCCGCCACGCCCGCGTCGATACGCTGCATGACGATCGAACTCACCGGCACGGCGGCCGCTATCAAAACAGCCGCGATCGGCAGCAGCATCCATCGCAAGCGAACCGGCGTCTGCCGCCTCTGCCGGATGAGATGGACCGCGTCGAACAGCGCAACCAGCAGATAGACGAGCCACGCCGCCCGGGTGCCCGATAGCAGGACCGGTACGAAGGAGAGATAGAACCAGAGTCGGCTGTTGGGAAGAAGAGAGGCTGGGCGTCGGGCGTCCAGCCGGGCGGCAAGACCGGCCGTCGCAGCCAGAAAGGCGACGATCGCGGCGTTGCCGCCAAGATCGATCCGGCCCCCGATGACCATCGGGTCGAAGGGAATCAAAGCCAGGACGGCGAGAATGGCCGCGCGCGAGCCGAGGATCAGCGCATCCATCGGTTCTCGCACCAGGCTGATCGATAGCGGCAGAAAGACAAAGCCGAGCATGATGAGGCTGTAGGAGAACATCCGGTTGCCGTCTACGGGTTCGTTCCGGAATACCATGAGCCCGATCGACCAACTCGCATAGGCGATGATCGCAGCGCAAAAGGCCGTGTCGGCATAGCGCCAGGTCCGATGCCGGGCAAAGCCCAAATTGACGCCGATCAGGCCGAAGAAGAGAAAGGCTCCCTTGGCGATGGGATTGCCGATGGCCAGCAGGGCGATCGCCAAGGCAATGAGCGGCGCATCGAAGGAGCGCCGCGCCAGGAGCCAGCGTTTGATCATCGTTCGGTGCGCGCGCTGAGGCCGAAGCGGGCCCGCCGCACCACTTCCGCCGTCCGGAAGAGCAAGGTCGTCAGACGCCGCCACGGCGCCAGCCGCATCGCCGCGTACTTCTTGCGTCCGCCGATCAGGCTCTGCTGGGTGAGCGGATTGCCGGAAACCAGGTCCGGTTCGACGTGGCGCACCCTGACGCCGAGCGCCCAGCCGCGTTCCAGCGCCACATCGTAGGGAAGCTGCATCGGAACGAGCCGCTGCCGCAGGGTTTTCGCGCCCTGCCGATTGACCAGGTAGGCGGCCGAGCTACCGGTCGGACCGAACAGCGACGTCCCCAGCCGGTGACCACCGCCGATCGAACGGTGCGCGCGGAACGCCGGCAGGCGATGGTGCATCAGTTTCACGACGTCCCAATCGTCCACGGCAACGATCCGATCGAGTACCGGCAGGAGCGCGGGCGTCAGTCGCACATCGTCCTCGAAGATCACCGCGATGTCGGCATCGCTGGCCAGGAAGGCATCGAACACGTCGATATGGCTTTGATAACAGCCATATTCCCCGTCCATCGGGATCTTGCCGTGCAGGCGGCGAAACCCGCTCTCGTCCAGGATATCACGCGCCTGAGGCGGCACGGTCTTCCCATCGACCGCCTGCACTCGTATCAGGTCGATGCCGATCGCGGCAGCGTCTGCGCTGATCGCCGCAAGGCGCTCCGGAGACCGATCCAGATTGATGACGTAGTAATTGATCTTCAAGACAACACTTTCACAGACGGGCCGGTCCCCGTTTCGAGTGTCGATTGCGCGAACATCAGGCAATGTCAAGGCAAGCTCAGTCGCCCCGGAAAGCACCACAGTTGCGCATGCCAGCGTGCTGTCCGGTGTGCGAGGGCTGCGGTGGCTTGATGGCTTCTTCGCCATCGCCGCCACGCCCATACGAAGCTGTCGGGTGGCGGTCTCGTTATAACGAGGCGGGCGAGAAGCCGGCGGATCTCGGGCGGGGTCAGCAGACCGGCCAGCGCGATGGACATACGACTTGGTCCGCGTGTGCGGGCGGGCTCGTTTTGTTCGCCGGGGGGCGGCTGAAGTTCCAAGCACGCCCCCGAGATGATAGGGGCTACAGCACGCTTCTATCGCTGCGATGCAGGAAGGCAGCTTAACGACAAACTTCACAACACCGTCGCGACGAAGCCGCCGCCGCAAGACGGTAGCACCGGTCTCGTCGAGCCCGACGGGGTTGCATACGTTCTTGCCAAGATCACTTCCACGCATCAATATCGACATCGGTCCGCGGATTGCACCCCTGTAAGTGGCTGCTGCTTACGGGGGAAAGCAGCGGGAGATGCGGATGCATGACGGGAAAATGAAAGACTGGTTGCGCTTCCTGCCGGGAGGGAGAAGCCGTGTCGAACGGCTGTTCACCGATGCCGAACGCGGTATTTTTCGCGCCTGTTTTGCGGGATAAAGATAGGAACAATGCAGATCCTCATGACCGGCGCCGGCGGCTTCGTCGGACGACATGTCGCGGCGAGACTGAACGAACAGGGACATCGCGTGCTGGCGCTGTCGCGCGGCATTGCGCCCGAGGACCGGACGGACGCGGTGATGGGTCCGGCTGTTCTCGCCGAGATCGAGGCATGGAAAGAATGGCCAGAAGGCACCGACGCCGTCATCCATCTGGGGGCACTCAACCCGTCACGAAGCGAACCGCAAAGCGGCGACCTTGCCGCCCTCCGTCGCGCCAATGTCGAGGCGACCGCTGCTCTGGCGCGGCGGGCCGCGCGCGAGCGCGTCCGCCGCATGATCTTCATCAGCAGCGCCAACGTCCATGGGCCCACGGCAGACAAGAGCGTCTCGGCATCGGATCCACTCGCTCCGGGCAGTCCCTACGCCATCTCCAAGGCGGAGGCGGAGGCCGCCTTCTGGAGCAGCTTGTCCGGCACCGAAACGGAAGGATGCGTGCTCCGACCAGCCCCCGTCTACGGGGCTGGCGGGAGGGGCAACGTTGCGGTTCTGGTCAAGCTCGCAAGAATGGCCGGTGCCTCTGCCGCTAGAGGGGCTGGGTGGGCCGCGCAGCTTGGTGGCCGTCGATCATCTGGCACAGGTGATCGCCGCATCTCTTGATGTCCCCGCCGCAGCCGGAACGACGCTCCTGGTCGCCGACGAGGAACCTATCACGCCAGCAGGAATCGTGCGCGCGCTCCGCACCGGCTGGGGCTGCGCGCCGCTTCTTCTTCCGGCGCCGGTGGGCGTTCTGCAACGATGGATAGGCGCGATGGGAAAGGACACGGTCTGGCGTGCCGCAACGGCGCCGTTTGTGCTGGAAACGCAACCGCTGAAAGACATCCTTGGCTGGAGTTCGCCGCTGACGACGCAGGAGAAGCTGCGTCGGCTCGCCGCCGACGGGGTTCTCTGATCCATCCCCCCACAAACGAATGGAATCGCGGCGGCCCTCTCGGGCGCGACCCTCGCGCCGGGCCTCATGACTTGGCACGACGTCCGGCGTCGCCCTCGAGCGGGGTCGCCCTCTCTTGACCGTGCGCGGCGAGTGGAGGAGATTGACGGGGGTAAGCCTAGCATTACAGTTGCGCTTTTGATTTGAGGTGTGATTGTCGAGCGGCGGCCTGATGGGCTCGTCGCCAGAGCGACCATGCGATGACATGGGCGGGCTGGATTTTTCGTCGAGCAAGGCGGGTGGCGATGCGTCGGATTTCCTGGATCGACCACCGGATCAGCGGCGGGGCGCGCGCTTTATCCGGCGTATTGTTTTTTGGGGCGCGGCGTTGGCGTGATGGCGGATCGCGGCCATCATGGCGAAGGCGAGCATGACGAGCGAGACGTGGCGATGCCAGCCATGCCAGGAACGGGTCTCGTTGTGGTCGAGGCCGAGCTCGTTCTTGGCCGTCTCGAAGCCGTCCTCGATGGCCCAGCGATGGCCTTCGACCTTGACCAGCGTTTCGATGGAGGCGCCGGCGGGGCACCATGTGGAGAAGAAGGCGAGATCCTCGTCGGCGATGTTGCGGCGGACCAAAAGACCGCGTGTCCAGATGCCGGGGAACGCGGCATCGAAATCGCCGGCGTCGAGATCGGCCAGTTCGAGATAGGCCCAGTCATGCAGCCTCTCGCCCTTGGTCCCATTGCCCGCCGACAGACGCCGCCATGCATCGTCTGGCAGGCTTTCGGCGATGTCTTTTGCCGGTCCGGCGATCGCCTGCGGCTTTGCCCACGAGCGGAAGGGGTGGTTGGCGTTGACGCCCAGCACATAGCCCTTGCCGGCGCGCCGCAGCGCCGTTTCGATGTCGCCGACGCCGTAGACGCTGTCGGCAGCCACCCAACTGAACGGCACGTTCGCGGCAGTGGCCCGCTCGATCATGGCGAGCGCGAGCGCCGGCTTGGTGGCAAAACCGATATCGTCCGGAACATGCGCCCTGGCCATGCGCGCCGGATCGTCCGTCCACGCCTTCGGCAGATAGAGCGCCCGGTCGATGAAGGCATGGCCGTGTCGGGAGACATAAGCCGCGAACACGCCGATCTGGCAATTGGCGATCTTGCCGGCCGAACCCGTATATTGCCGCGCAACGCCGCATGAGGCCTTGCCCTGCTTCAGGAAGCCGGTCTCATCCAGAACAAGCACCGCATCCGAGTCGGCCAAGGTCTCCAGCGCATAGTCGCGCACGATGGCGCGCAGCGCATCGGCGTCCCATCGGCCCCGACCCAGGATCGCCTGTTGACGCCACGGACCGGGATCGCCGGCGGCCTCCGCCCGCATCCAGCCTGTCTTGCGACGCTCCTCCCCAAGCAGCCCGTCCAGGAACAAGCCAGCTGAAGCCGCCAGTTCCCGGCGAAACAGCGGCTGCATCCGCGCCTTCACGTCCCGCAACGATGACGCCCAAAGTTCCAGCGTCGCCTCGACCGATATCCCAGACATCCATGACCTCCGAATCAGGGAAACCCATGGATTCAGACGTTCTCGAAATGCGCAACTGTAATGCTAGGCTCAAGCCGAGCGAGATCATCCCAGGTCACCTCGACAACGTAGGTGTCACAACCTGCTGATATCGCTCAGCTACTTTTCGCCCACCCTCTCAGAGGCGCCACCGATGGGGATCCCCAGATGCGGATCTGCGGCGTTTGGGCCGCCGCCAAGCAGCCGACTGCTCAAACATGGAAATCGTCGCTCTCCGGCTGGCCGAAAAGTTGGCGACGGCCGGCTCAAGTCAGTGAGCACCACTGTCGACCGTTTGCAACCGCGCCACCACGGGAACCGCGGGGTCAACGCGTTCGGCGCATTCAATCCTCTCAGGGGAAACAAAGGAACGTCTGCGACGTTTCCTCTCATCGAAGCAATCAGAGAAGCAATCCGGCGCCCCGCCGGACCAAGGGAGATCGACATGGCGACCAACACCGGCGAAGGCTATCGCAAGGGCTCCGTTACGGGCCGTACGCAGATGGAGCGCGACGACGGCACCCATCAAAAACGGGACGAGCGAACCGGCGAGTTCATGGAGGTCAAGCAGTCGGAGGGCAAGTTCAAGGGCGTCGCCAAGGAGCCGGACGGCCGCGACACCGAGAATTCCTGACGCTGCCACCCTCAGATCGCAATGACATTGGATCGCTTCGATCCGATGTCATTGACCATGGTCGTTTCCAGCAAGTGAGCGCGAAATGCAGGTGGATAACCGGTTCCCGCTTTTCTTCATTCCGTATCAAGGGCTCTTGCCTGGCGCACAATCCTCCGGCACCATTCTGTATATGACGCAACGGAAGATTGCTCGGTGAAAGCCTCTCTTGCCGTCGTCCTGCTCCTGGCGCTTATGACTTCGGCGGACGCCCGTTCCAAGGCTGCCGCCTATCTGGTCGAGGAACAGATCGCCCGCGCCTGCGAGGATGGTCGCGGCTCGATCGACCCGGCCGGCGTCATCGAACGGGATCTCGACGGCGACGGGCGCGACGATCTGATCATCGCCCATGAGGCGATTTCCTGCACGAGCGGCGGCCAGTTCGGGCGCAGCATGTTTTGCGGGATGCAGGTCCGTTCGGTGATGTTCTACCTCGCCGCGGCCCGCTGCTACAACTCGCCCATGAAATGCTCGGCGGCGGCGTCACGGTCGGCGGAGGCCGTGTCCCGGCGGTTTCGATGAACGCCCATGACGGCAACCGCGGTTCGGTCCAATGGAACGGCCGGATCTTCGACTGAGGCTCCCTCGCCCCGATGGCGCCAGCCGCCGAAAACAGAGCCCTCGCCGTTCATCCCTTCTCCGTCTAATTGTTGACAATCGACAATATGGCTTGATAGCAAAGGTGAGAATAGAATGCCGGTGAGGCACCGCGCCGGTGCGATCGAGCGCTCGGGCCATGCTGGCGACATCGCGCCACACCACGGCGCCGGCGCTTCCCACGAACGAAGGTTCTGCCATGGAACAGCGCACGCCCACCCACTTCACGCCGCAGAACGATCCGTCCGTCGGCGAAGGGCTGACGGCCGAGGTCGCGGCCTTCGTTCTGGATACCGGCTTCGATGACATTCCCTCGCAGGTCGTCGACCTAGCCAAGAAGTCGATCCTCGACGGGTTCGGCCTGGCGCTGTCGGGGTCCGTCGCGGCGTCCGGACGCTATGTGCAGCGGCATCTCAAGGACGTCGCCGGCGCCGGTTCGGCCATTGTAATCGGGACCGATATCCAGGTGCCGTCGCGCTTCGCCGCCTTCGCCAACGGGGTCGGCATTCACGCCGACGATTACGACGACACCCAGCTCGCCGTCGCCGACGATCGCGTCTACGGCCTGCTTACCCATCCGACCGCGCCGTGCCTGCCTGCCGCCTTCGCCGAGACCGAGACCCGTTCGCTGAGAGGGCGCGATCTGCTAGCCGCCTATCTCGTCGGGGTGGATGTCGAGTGCAAGATCGCCGAGGCGATCTCGCCCCGGCACTATCAGCACGGCTTTCACGCGACCGCCACCTGCGGAACCTTCGCCGCCGCCTCGGCCACCGGCAAGCTCAGGGGCTTCGACCAGGAAACGCTGCAGCGGGCGCTGTCCATCGCCGGCAGCCAGAGCGCCGGGCTGCGCGAGAATTTCGGCACGATGACCAAGCCCTTTCATGCCGGCCGCTCGTCGGAATCCGGCGTCGTCGCCTGCGATTTCGCCGAGATGGGATGGAGCGCGACGGACAAGATCCTCGAGGCGCCGCGCGGCTTCTTCCAGGCCCATGGCGGCGGCTATGATCTCAACGCCATTCGCGGCAAACTCGGCGCGCCCTGGAGCTTCGCCGATCCGGGAATCTCGATCAAACCGCACCCGTCGGGCTCCCTCACCCATCCCGGCATGACCGAGATGCTGGCGTTGATTGCCGCGCACGGCATCAAGGCCGAGGACGTCGAACGGGTCGACGTTGGCACCAACCACAACATGCAGAACGCCCTCATTCACCGCCGGCCCCGGAATGAACTCCAGGCAAAATTCTCGATGGAATTCTGCATGGCGATCCTGCTTCTCGACGGGCGGGCAAACCTGCCCGAATTCACCGACGAGACGGTGTTGCGCGATGATGTGCGGGCGCTGATCGAACGGGTTCATTTCGCCGTGCATCCGGAGGCCGAAGCGGCGGGCTACGCCAAGATGACGACGCTCATCGATATCCACATGAAGGATGGGCGGACGATTTCCGGCCGGGCCGATTTCGGCAAGGGATCGCCGGCCAATCCGATGAGCTACGACGAGGTGGCCGACAAATTCCGTGGCTGCGCCGAATTCGCCGGGTGGCCGAAGGAGAAGAGCGAGGCGATCATCGACCTTGTCGCGACCCTCGACACCGCCGCCGGCGTCGAGGGCCTCACGGCCGCTCTGAGCGCCTGACCGGATGGAGCGCGCGGAAGGGGCGTCGCGCGCCGGCTCCGTCGATTTGCGCGATAATGCCGTCCGCAAACGTTTCGGCGGCCGAAGACCCGGCCGCCGAAACAATGATGTAAGCTTGTCTGTCCCGATGGGAAATCAGACCACGGTCACCTTGAGATCGCCGATCCCGTCGATGTGGCCTTCGAGCACGTCGCCGCGACTGACGGCACCGACGCCGGCCGGCGTGCCGGTCATGATGACGTCGCCGGGCGCCAGCCGGAACAGGCCGGAGAGGTAGGAGATCGACTCGGCCACCTTCCAGATCATCTGGTTGAGGTCGCCGCTCTGGCGCGTCTCGCCATTGACCTTCAGCCAGATCGCGCCCGCATCCGGATGGCCGATCTCGGAGGCCGGCGCCACCGGAGAGACCGGCGCGGAGTCCTCGAACGCCTTACCAACTTCCCATGGCCGGCCCAGCTTCTTGGCCACGCCCTGCAAGTCGCGCCGGGTCATGTCGAGACCGACCGCGTAGCCATACACGTGCGACAGCGCGTCCTCGACCGGGATCTCCTCGCCGCCCTTGCCGAGACAGACGACGAGTTCGATCTCGTGATGCACGTCGGAGCTCTTGCCGGGATAGGGGAAGGTATCGCCAGTGGTCAGGTTGTCAGGATTTTTCTGGAAGAAGAATGGCTCTTCCTTGTTGGGGTCATGCCCCATCTCGATCGCATGGTCGGCGTAGTTGCGGCCGACGCAATAGACCCGCCGGACAGGAAACGTATCGGCGGAGCCGCGGACCGGAAGCGCCGGGATCGCGGCGGGCGTGAAGACGTGGGACATGGGCGATTTTCCTTGATTGAGGTGGATTGGGGTTAGCCGCGGCTGGCGGCATAGAAGTCGACGCGCCGCTCCAGCCAGGCGAGGCTTTCCGCCAGGATGAAGGCGAGCGCAAACAGGACCAGCAGCGCGGCCCAGAAATGCTCCATCAGGAAGCGCGAGCCGTATAGCTTGAACAGCGCGCCGAAGCCGACGATCGAGACCAGGAGTTGACCGATGATGACGCCCTTGACGGCGCGGATCACGCCGAGACGAATGCCGGCGAGGATTTCCGGCAGCGCCGCCCAGATGTAGATGCGCCGGAACGCCTGCCAGCGGCTGGCGCCGAAGACATGCGCCATCTCGACGAGCGACGGCGAGATAGACCGCACGCCTGCCCGCGAATCGAGGACGATGATCCAGATCGCGAACAAGACGACGGTGAGGATGATGGTCGTCTGGCCGAGACCGAACAGCACCATGATCACCGGCACCAGCGCGGTCAGCGGCGCCGACAGGAAGAGGTTGACCCAGGGCAGAAAGATCCGGTCGGCGATCACCGACCGGCCCATCAGGATGCCGAGCGGCACGCCGACCACGATCGCGATCACATTGCCGACGACGAAGGCATAGGCGGTCACGCCGAGCGCCGACATGAAGGTCCGGGTCGGCACGATCTCGACGAGTGTGACGAGGACGGCCGATAGCGGCGGCAGCAGAATGGTGACCTCGAGCTGGCCGACGATTTCCCACAGGATGGCCCAGAGGATGAGGGAGCCGACCATGGGGATGCGATGTCCGAAGATGATCATGCCGCGCCTCAGTCCAGATAGGTCTTGAGCGACTGCCAGATGGCGTCGACCGTATCGAGATAGACCGGATGCCGGCGGATCGCGTCGGCATCGCCGTCGCGATTGATGTCCGGCTCGATGATCTCGGCGATCCGGCCCGGCCGCGGCGACAACAGCACGATGCGATCGGAGACGTAGACCGCCTCCTCGATCGAATGGGTGACAAAGATGAAGGTCTTCTTCTCGTTTGCGACGAGGGTCAGTAGGTCTTCCTGGAACTTGCGGCGGTTCTGTTCATCGACCGCCGAGAACGGCTCGTCCATCATCAGGACGTCGGCGTCGACCGACAGCGCCCGGGCGAGACCGACCCGCTGGCGCATGCCGCCGGACAGCTCATGCGGATAGCGCTCCTCGAAGCCGCCGAGACCCACCTGGGCGATGTATTTGCGGGATATCTCCTCGCGCTCGGCCTTCGGCGTGCCGCGCAGTTCCAGCCCGAATGCGACGTTCCGCAGCACCGTCGCCCAAGGCATCAGCGCGAAGTCCTGGAACACGAAGGCGCGCTCGGGACCGGGTCCGGCGACCGGCTTGCCGTTGACCAGCACTTCGCCCGAGGTCGCCGGCAGCAGGCCGGCGATGATCTTCAAAAGCGTGGTTTTGCCGCAGCCGGACGGGCCAAGCAGCGAGGTCAACTGGCCGCGCGGAAAATCGACACTGACGTTTTCGAGCGCCTGAACACCGCCAGGATAGAGTTTGCTGACATTGCGGACAGCGACGACGGAATCGGTGACAGGCGACGGAGCGGCGAAGGCAAGGGGAGCGATGGCGTTCACGAAATGGCTCGCTTCTCGGGTCTGAAGATCGTGACCTCGACGCGCTCGATCAGTTCGATGAACAGCACGGAAAACACGATGATGGACAGGATCGCGGCGTACATGCCGGGATAGTTCGCGATGGAGCGGTTGTAGGTGATCAGATCGCCGACCCCGGTTGGCGTGATCAGCAGTTCGGCGAGGATCGCGCCAATGAAGCCCGAGGCGGCACCGAGCCGAAGCCCGGCGAAGATGACAGGGCTGGCCGCCGGCAGGATGATCCGCGTGATCACCTTCCACCGGGGCGCGAGAAACGAGCGCCCCATCTCGACGAGCGATGCGGGCGTATGACGGACCGCGGCGTAGGAGTTCAGTACGATCACCGGCATCGCCATGATGCAGACGACGATGGTCTTCGACGTCAGTCCGATGCCGTAGGAGAACACGATCAGCGGGATGAGCGCGGCGAGCGGCGCGGCCTGCGCGACAATAAAGATCGGTGAGGCCACCCACTCGGCCTTGGAATTGAGGCCCATGGCGACCCCGATCGCAACGCCGAAGATGGCCGAAATGACAAGACCGAGGATCAGCGGCTGCAGGGTGATCGAGAAGGCCACGATCAGCGAACCGTCGGCCAGCATCTCCCACAGCGCGGCCATCGTTTCGGTAAAGGTCGGAAAAGCCGGGCTGATCGGCACCAGGCCGGCCCATTGCCAGGCGACACAGAACACGATCACCGAGAGGACCCGCAGGGTTAGCGGATGGGTCAGGAACGTGAATGCCGCATTGGGCTGCCGGTCACGGAGGGCGGACGGCTGCCCGCCCATTCCGTAGGGCAGGAACCGGGAGAGGCGGAGCCCGGCAGGCTCCGCCTCCATGTCGTGATGCTCAGCCACCGAGCTTCTGCTCCGCCCGCTGCAGCGGGCCAAGGTCCCAGAAATCCTCGACCTTCAGTGTGTCGGCTGGGCCATCGAGCTGGCCGGCCTTGGTGTAGAAGTCGAAATCGGCCTTGGCCGTGTCCATGCCGCCCTTGGGGTCGAACAGCTCGTTTTCGACGCCCTCAGTATAGAATGGCGTAACTTCGTCGAGAATTTCCTGCGGCTGATCGGAGAGCAGGTCGCGCTTGGCCCGCTCGGTTTCGATGATCGAAGGATCCTCGTTCATCTCCTTCCAAAGGCCCAGCAACTCCTCGACCAGGAGGTCAGCCTGTTCCGGATTGGCGGTGAGCCATTCCTGCGAGGCGAAGATCAGTTCGTCACTCGGCTTGGCGTCGAGGCCCGGCAGTACCTGGAACTTGTCGCCGGCCTTTGCCATCAGGATGTTCTTGTTGGCGAGATCGACGATGGTGGCGTTGATCGTACCGTTCATCATCGCGATGATGCGGTTTTCCGACCCGGGCACGTAATTGCGCTGGCCGAATTCGATCCCTTCCCGCTCGGCGATGATGTTGCCGATCGCCTCGGTGCCGGTGCCGCGCGCATGAAAGGTGAACGGCTGGCCGTCGAGATCCTTCCAGCTCTTGTATTCATTCGACGCGACCGGGAAGAATACCAGCCGCGACATCTGGAAGACGGCGCGCAGCGGCACCTTGGCCTTCTGGATGATCGTGTAGGGCGTGCCGACGCCGATATCGGCCTGACCGCTGACCAGTGCCTGGATCGCCAACTCCTCCTCGGCGAAAGACGTCAGCTCGTAGTCGAGGCCCTTTTCCTTGGCCCGGTCGAGCGCAACGAGAAATGCCAGCGTTTCCACCGACACCACATCGCCGAGCGCGACGCGGACCTTTTCCTGGGCGCTGACCGCCGGAATGCCGAAACCGATCGTCGCGGCGACGACGCCTGCGGCGAGCGTGCCTGTCATCTTAGTCCAAATTCGCATTGTATCCTCCCAATTGGCTTGTTTTGGTTGCTGCCGATAATGTGCCGCACCGGCCACTGACGGGCCAATCCCTTGCCAATACCCGATTGGTTAAGGCATAAGGGCCGGATGATCAAGCTGAACCATGCTGACCAAATGCGGAATCTGACGAAAGCCGAGATCGCCGGGCCGGGCGACGTCGACCGGGACCGGATCGACCGCAATGGCGGCGAGAGCGCCCTGGTGCAGCTTCGCGCCTATCTCGCGCAGAAGGAGTTCGCGCTGAACACCCGGCTGCCGCCGGAGCGCGAACTGGCGGAAATGATCGGCGTGTCACGCGGCGACCTCCGCAAGGCGCTTGCGGTGCTGGAGGAACACGGCGAGCTCTGGCGCCATGTCGGCAAGGGCACCTTCGTCGGTGCGCGCCCGGTCGCCGAGCTGGCCTCCGTCGCAATGATCGCCGATCAGACCAGCCCCGCCGAAGTGATGCGGGCGCGCCTGGTGATCGAACCGGAACTGGCGCGCGAGGCGGCGTTGCACGCCACCATCGACGACATCCGGGCGCTGCGGCTCTGCGTTTCCAGCGCCCGCCAGGCAGAGACCTGGCGGCAATATGAAAACTGGGACAACCGGCTTCACCGCACCATCGCGGAGGCCGGCAAGAATGCCCTGCTTCTTGCGATTTTCGACACGATCAACGCCGTCCGGCGCACCGTCGTCTGGGGCCGGTTGCGAACCGAGCTGCCACAGCCGCCAGTCGATCATCACAGCTTCGAAGAACATGATCTGATCGTCGATGCGATCGAGGAGCGCAATCTCGGCGCCGCGGCCACGCGAATGCGTTTGCACCTCCAGCAGGTCCAGACCCATCTGATCGCCCGCCACCAGTCGGCGGCGGAATAGTTGCGAGAAGCGGCGAACTCCGAGGCGGATTTGTTCTGCACTGCGAAAACCAATCCGGCATTGGTTATGCCCCCCCCCTGGAGAATTGTCTCGCGAGCAACAGCCGAAAAACACATCGTATCTGCTCCGATGACGGCGCCTACCCTCCCCCGCCGATGCTTCTGAGGACGGTCGACGACACCGGGGAACGCGGACCGTGCAGGAAAACCCAAGCCGGTGGCTCGCGAAACGGCAGGGCCGCGGCATGTCGCTCGGCCAACCGGGCATAGGCAAAGGCCTGCGCCATGGGGGCCGACAGAACCGATAATGTCGATCCTGGCCGGTCGACCACCGCGATGGGAAACGTCGCGACGATTCGCCGCCAATCCTGCCAGCGATGGAAGGAGGCGAGGCTATCTGCGCCCATGATCCAGACGAAGTGAATGCCCGGGCGTTTTCGACGCAAGAGCGCCAGCGTATCGGCGGTGTAACGGATGCGATGCGCCGCCTCGAAGGCGGTGACATCGTCGCGCGGTCCGCTGGCGAGCGCCTTGACGGTCCCCAGCCTTTCGCGGAGCGGGCGCAGATGGCCATTGTCCTTGAGCGGATTGCCGGGTGTAACCATCCACCAGATGCGATCAAGACGCAGTCGCCGCCGGGCGATCTCGGCGACCAGACGATGGCCCTGATGCGGCGGATTGAACGAGCCGCCGAACAACCCGACGACCATGCCTGGCTCTGTGTGGGGCATGGCGAGCGCCGCCGGATCGATACCGTCGGGCCAGCCGGCTTTCATGTCGGACTGCGTCACGTGCGGGTCTGGCCGGTCCCGCGGACGCGGTAGTTGAAGCTCGTCAGCTGCTCGACGCCGACCGGCCCGCGCGCATGCATCTTGCCGGTGGCGATGCCGATTTCCGCGCCCATGCCGAATTCGCCGCCATCGGCGAACTGGGTCGAGGCGTTGTGCAGGAGGATGGCGGAATCGATGCCGGCGAAGAACGTCGCCGCCACAGCCTCGTCGGCGGTCACGATCGCCTCGGTGTGGTGGGACGAATGCCGCTCGATATGGGCAATGGCCCCGTCGACGCCGTCGACCAGTGCGACCGAGATGATTGCATCCAGATATTCGGTGTCGAAATCCTCCTCGCTCGCGGGCTCGGCGGTCGGATAGCGCTGACGCACCTCGTCGGTCGCCCGGATTTCGCAGCCCGCAGTCCGCAACGCCTCGAGGATCGGCAGGAGCTGGGTGCTCGCCGCCGCGCGGTCGACCAGCAGCGTTTCGGCCGACCCGCAGATGCCGGTGCGCCGCATCTTCGAATTGACGACGACATTGACGGCCATGTCGAGATCGACGGCTGCGTCGACATAGACGTGACAGATACCTTCCAGATGGGCGAAGACCGGCACCCGCGCCTCGTCCTGGACGCGGGCGACGAGCGAACGCCCACCACGCGGCACGATGACGTCAATGGCACCGTCAAGGCCCTTCAGCATCGCACCGACGGCAGCCCGGTCGGTCGAGGGTACGATCTGGATCGCGTCCTCCGGCAGGCCGGCCTGGGCGAGCCCGGCGGCCAGCGCGGCATGGATCGCGGCCGAGGACCTGGCCGAGTCCGAACCGCCGCGCAGGATGACCGCATTGCCAGATTTCAGACACAGGGCTCCCGCGTCGGCGGTGACGTTCGGCCGGCTCTCATAGATGACGCCGACGACGCCGAGCGGTGTCCGCACCCGCTCGATCTGGAGACCGTTGGGCCGCTCCCACGCGGCGATGGTCGCACCGACGGGGTCCGGCAGCGCGGCGACGGCGCGGATACCGTCGGCGATCGCGCCGATGCGCGCCGCGTCCAGTGTCAGCCGGTCGATGAAGGACGCGGCCATGCCGCTTTGCTTCGCCCGCTCGATATCGGCACGGTTTTCAGCGAGGATCGTCTCTCCCGCTTGCAGGATCGCATCCGCCATCGCCTCCAGCGCGGCGTTCTTCGCCTCCGCCGGTGCCAGGGCAAGGCTCCGCGCGGCACGGCGCGCGCGCTGGCCGATCGCGGCCATCAGCGCCTCGATCGAGCCGGCCTCCGTTGCACTGTCGAGCATCTCCACCTCTCCGCTTTCCGTCCTGCTCACGCGATGCGCAGGGATTCATCGGCCGGTTCCGCCGCCGCTTCCATCACCAAATCGTCGCGATGGATCATCGCCGTGCGCCCCTCGTAGCCGAGCACTGCCGCCACCTCCGCCGACCGCAACCCGGCTATCCGCCGCGCGTCCACGGCATCGTAGGCGACAAGGCCGCGCGCGATCCTGCGGCCGTCAGGTCCGGTGACCGCTATCGTGTCGCCGCGCCGGAACTCGCCATCGACGGAAACGATTCCGGCCGGCAGCAGGCTCTTGCCGGCGCACAGCGCCTTGACCGCGCCAGCATCCACGACGAGCCCGCCAGCGGAGCCGAGATGCCCGGCGATCCAGCGCTTGCGCGCCGTAACCGGATTGCCTGCGGCGCGAAACAGCGTCGCGCGTTCGCCGCGCTCGATGGCGCTGAGCGGAAACAGCCGGTCTCCCGCCGTGATGATCATCGCGGCGCCCGATCCGGTGGCGATCTTGCCTGCATCGATCTTGGTCTTCATGCCGCCGCGCGACAGCTCCGACCCGGCCGCGCCCGCCATCGCCTCGATGTCCGGCGTAATCCGCTCGACCAACGGGATATGCCGCGCCGCCGGATCGAGGGCGGGCGGCGCCGTGTAAAGACCATCGACGTCGGAGAGGAGAATCAGCAGATCGGCGCCCATCATCGTCGCGACGCGGGCCGCCAGACGGTCATTGTCGCCATAGCGGATTTCGGATGTGGCGACGGTGTCGTTCTCGTTGATGACCGGCAGCGCGCCGAAGCCGAGCAATGTCGAGATCGTCGCGCGGGCGTTGAGATAGCGCCGGCGTTCCTCGGTGTCGCCGAGGGTCAGCAGGATCTGCCCGGTCTCGATGCCGTGGCGGCCGAGAATCTCCGAATAAGTCCGCGACAGGGCGATCTGCCCGACGGCCGCGGCCGCCTGGCTTTCCTCGAGCCGCAGCGGTCCGGCGGGCATCTTCAGGAGCTTGCGGCCGAGCGCGATGGCGCCGGAGGAGACGACGAGGATCTGACGCCCCTCGCCGCTCAGTCGGGCGATATCCTCGCCGAGCGATTCCAGCCAAGTCCGCTTCAACCCGCTTTGAGGATCAACCAGAAGCGAGGAGCCGATCTTGACGACGATGCGGGCGTAGCCATCGAGCAGGTCCGTCATCACTCCTCCCTGGCGGCCTGTGCCTCGGCGAAACGATCCGGCTCGTCCTCATCGGTAGCGGCGGCGAGGCTGGCGATGCGGCTCTTCATCTGGCGAAGCGCCTCGGTCATGCCCTCGCGGCTCACCGCCGACAGCGCCAGCGGAGGGGATTTGGTCACCGCCGCCAGCTCGGCGAGCTTTTCCGCCCGCGTCTCCTCGGTCAGGGTGTCGACCTTGGAGAGCGCCACGATCTCGGGCTTTTCCGCCAAGCCATGCTCATAGGCCTCCAACTCGTGCCGCACGGTCGTATAGGCGCCCGCGACGTCTTCCTCGGTGGCGGAGACCAGATGCAACAGGACGCTGGTGCGTTCGATATGGCCAAGGAAGCGATCGCCGATGCCGACGCCGTCATGAGCGCCCTCGATCAGGCCGGGAATGTCGGCGATGACGAACTCGGCGTCGTCGATCTTGGCGACGCCAAGGCCAGGATGCAGCGTCGTGAACGGATAGTCGGCAATCTTAGGCCGGGCACGCGTCACCGAAGCCAGGAAAGTGGACTTGCCGGCGTTGGGAAGCCCGACCAATCCCGCGTCGGCGATCAGCTTCAGCCGCAGCCAGATCGTCAGCTCCTCGCCCTCGAGACCCGGATTGGCGCGGCGCGGCGCCTGGTTCACCGAGGTCTTGAAATACGCGTTGCCAAAGCCGCCATTGCCGCCGGCAGCCAGACGATGGCGCTCGCCGATATAGGTCAGATCGCAGAGCAGGGTCTCGTTGTCCTCGGCGAAGACCTGGGTTCCCGCAGGCACTTTCAACGTCACGTCGGGGCTTTTGGCGCCGGTGCGGTTGCGGCCCATGCCGTGCCCGCCGGTCTTGGCCTTGAAATGCTGCTGGTAGCGATAGTCGATCAGGGTGTTCAGGCCGGCCACCGCCTCGATGACGATGTCGCCGCCCCTACCGCCGTCGCCGCCGTCCGGGCCGCCGAATTCGATGAACTTCTCGCGGCGGAACGAGACCGAGCCGGCACCGCCATCACCGGAGCGGATGTAGACCTTGGCCTGGTCGAGAAACTTCATGATGTGCGTTCTTTCGTCTTCTTTTGGTGGCCGCTAGTGGTCCGATTTCGACATTTGCATCCCGCTTGGAGCACCCTGGCAAGCAAATGTCGAAATCAAAGGACCACTAGCAATTTTATGACTCTCGTGGACTTTTCAAATTTGATATTTGATCTTGAGTCCGCCGCACATGGGTATCAAATGTCAAATTCAATCCACTAGTCCAGCTCGCCTGTCATAGCGGTCCGGGCCGCCGATGGAAACGACCCCGTGTTATCGGTTCAATATGGTGCGAGCGCAGCCCGGCTCTTGGCGAAGGTCACATCCGAGGTAGCGAGCGGAATCCCGAACTTCGAGACAATGACGTGGTTGGCGACCGTACCGTCGGGACGGCCGGTCATCTCGTGGCGAAAATGCAGAAGCGTGCCCCCGCCGCCGGGCGCATAGCCGTCATAGTCGAGGACCGCGCCATTCTTCGTCTGGACGCCGACCACCGGCATGGGCGGCGCGAGGTCTCCTGTCTTCAGCTCCGTGGCGACGGTTCCGCCATAAAGACCCGGCGCGGTGCGCACCAAATCCCAGCGCTGCAGACGCTTGCCATCGGCAAAGGCAAAGCGCTCGTCGAGCTGGAACCGGTCGCCCGTCTGCTTGCCGTCGAATTCGGCGGTGAAAGCCTCGGTGAAAACCAAGGCCGTCGTCACCGTGCCCTTCGAGACCGACTTGCCCGCGAAGAAATCCGGCAGCGACAGGCCGTTTGGATCGGGCTGTGGAAGACGGGGCGGCGCGGCGAACCAAGCCAGGCCCGCGAGCAAAATAACAGCGCCACCCGCAACGGCCGTCGGCCAAAGCCAACTCCGACGCCCGTCGAGCTTTTCCATCATTGCCGTCCCCATGCCTTGAGCGACGTCCAGCAGCTGCGATCCATCACGAAATGTTCGCTGGCGACCCGGCCTGAGGACACCGATTCGATCATACCGCTACCGCAGAAGTGGAAGCCGCATTTCCGGATCACCCGTCGGGACGCCTCGTTGACAACACGGCAGCTGACGTCGATGGCGTCGAGCCGCAGCCGCGTAAAGCCGTAGTCGATAACCGCCTGGGCGCCCTCGGTCGCGATGCCGCGTCCCCAATAGGCCCGACCGACCCAATAGCCGAGTTCCGCCCGCCCTTTCCTGCCCGAGGGCTTTAATCCGCAACAGCCGACGAACCGATCCTCCTCCTTCAGGCACAGGGCGAAGACGATCTCCGAGCCATGATCGGCGATGAAGGCGCGCGCGTCTGAAAGACGGTACGGGTGCGGAATGCGCGCGAGCATCGCCGCGAGGTGGCGGTCATTGGCGAGATTGGTCAGGGGCTGCGCGTCTTTCACCGCCAAGGGCCGCAGCCGGAGCCGTCCTGATTCGATCGTGACGCCGCCCCGTTCGGCGGTAAAATCCTCGGTCATCGCATCGTCCTTCCTCAGACGCGAAAAGGGGAGATGGCGGTCCATCTCCCCTTTTCGCTCTGAAGTCCGATGCGTTTCGGAAGGATCAGAGGGCCGGTTCGTTGGAACGCCGGCGCTCTGAAGCTCCGGTCACTCGGCGGCTTCTGCTTTCGGCAGTACGGCTACGTAGGTTCGCCCGTTCGCCTTGTGCTGGAACGCGACGTTGCCCGCGGCCTTGGCGAACAGCGTGTGATCCTTGCCGATGCCGACATTCGTGCCCGGATGCCAGCGCGTGCCGCGCTGCCGGATGAGAATGTTGCCTGGAATCACAGCTTCGCCGCCGAACTTCTTCACGCCAAGGCGTTTGGATTCGGAATCGCGACCATTGCGGGAAGAACCGCCTGCTTTCTTATGTGCCATCGTCTGTCTCCTTGCCTGTCAGGCTACCGGATCGGGTTCGCGGGGGAAATCCGCCCCGGACCTATTTCTTCGCCAGCTCTTTAGCCTGCTCGCGCCAATCTTCGATCTGGGCGGCGCTGAACGGCATATGTTCGTCGATCCGCGCCACGTCCTTGTCGCTCAGCTTGGCGATCTGGGCAAAGGTGGTGATGCCCTGCTCGTTGAGCTGCTTCTCGGCGACCGGGCCGATGCCCTTGATCGTAGTCAGCTTGTCGGCATCGCCCTTCGGCGCGGTGAACAGGCTCGCCGGCGCCGATGCTGCCGCCTGCTTTGGCTCTACCGCCTTTTCGGCGGGCTTCGCCGGCTTCGCGGCTTTCCCGGCCGCCTTGGCCGGTTGTGCCTTTTCGTCCTCGACGGGCTTCGCGACCTTGACGGGCTTGGTCCGGGCCGCCGAGGTCATCGACGGCGCCTTGCCGTCGGTCAGGATTTCGGCGACGCGGATCAGCGTCAGATCCTGGCGATGGCCGCGCGAACGCTTGGAGTTCTGCCGCCGACGCTTCTTGAAGGAGATGACCTTCTTGCCGCGCGTCTGGCCGATGATCTCGGCGGTGACGGAGGCGCCCGCGACGAACGGCGCGCCGATGGTCGAGCCGACCATCAGCACTTCCTTGAAGGTCAGAAGATCGCCGGCCTCGCCGGGCAGACGCTCGATGGTGAACTGGTCTTCAGGGACAACGCGGTACTGCTTGCCACCGGTCTTAATGACTGCGAACATTTTATCTCCGTTCGTTCGATCGGCTCTCGCGCCGTAAAGGCCCGGGCCATCTTCTTGTCAGTCGGTTGCGAATAGGGCGAAAACAAACGGGCGCGGTCAAGCCACGCCCCAATTTGATGCCCGTCACTAGCGGGCCGGGTCCTCAAGGTCAAGTCAACTTTGGAGACCCGATGCCGATCGGTTGCTTGCCTCCCGCTCGCCGGATATGGGGTCGACGGTGGCGGTCATGAACCTGCCACCGTGGCACATGCGGCATTGTCGCAATCTGTCGTGCCGCGTGGAAAGCATGAGGACAGGATCCGATCATGGCGATACTCGTCACCGGCGGCGCCGGCTATATCGGCAGCCACATGGCCTGGGAACTCCTGGATCGCGGCGAGACGGTCGTCGTCCTCGACCGGTTGTCCACCGGCTTCGACTGGGCGGTGCCGCCCGAGGCGACGCTGGTGGTCGGCGATGTCGGCGATGCCGATCTCCTCGATCGCACCATCACGGGCCATGATGTCGATGCCATCATCCATTTTGCCGGCTCGATCATCGTGCCGGAATCCGTTGCCGATCCGCTCGGCTATTACGAAAACAACACGGTCAAGTCGCGCGCCCTGATCGCGGCAGCGGTCCGGAACGGCGTCAAGCATTTCATCTTTTCCTCGACCGCGGCCGTCTACGGCTCTCCCGCCACGATCCCGGTCACCGAGGCGGCCGCGACGCTGCCGGAATCGCCCTACGGCTCGTCCAAGCTGATGACCGAGATGATGCTCCGGGACACGGCGTTTGCCCATGATTTCCGCTCCACTGCGCTGCGCTACTTCAATGTCGCGGGCGCCGACCCGCTCGGGCGCACCGGCGAATCGACCAGGGGCGCAACGCATCTGATCAAGGTCGCGTCCGAAACCGCCCTCGGCAGACGCGCCTTCCTCGAACTCTACGGCACCGATTATCCGACCGCCGACGGCACCTGCGTGCGCGACTACATCCATGTCACCGACCTCGTCAAAGCCCACTACCTTGCGCTCGAACGGCTACGCGGCGGCGGGTCCAGCATGGTCGCCAATTGCGGCTACGGGCGCGGCTATTCGGTTTTGGAGGTGCTGAGCGCGGTCAAGGATGTCGTCGGCAAAGACTTCGATATCCGCATAAAGGGCCGCAGGCCCGGCGACCCCGCGGCCATCGTCGCCGACCCGTCCCTGGCCCGCCGGGAGCTCGGCTGGCGCGCCGAATACGACGATCTGCGGCAGATCGTCGGCCATGCCCTCGACTGGGAACGCGCCCTCGCCCGCCGCAATCATCGCTGATCACGGCCGGCAACGTGGCGTCGGCAAGGACGGCGGATGTCAGGCGTGGGCGCTGGGATTGAGATCGGGGCCGGCGCCGAGCCGCTTGCCGGGATTGATCGCTTCCAGCCAGCGCAGATAGGCCGCGTGGTCGTGACGACCCATCTCCATCTCCTTGGCGAGGGCATGGAAAGCGTCGCGCGCCTTTTCGGTCAGCGGCAGGGTCAACCCCGCCTCCCGCGCCACTTCGAGAGCGTTCTCCAGATCCTTCAACTGCAGTTCGAGCGGGCCGCCGGGAACCCAGTTGCGCTCGGTCATCCGCTCGCCGTGGAGGTCGAGGATGCGCGAGGTGGCAAAGCCGCCCATCAGCGCGTCGCGCAGTGCGGCGGGATCGCAGCCGCCTTCCTGGGCAAGCAGCATCGCCTCGGCGACGGCACCGATGGTGACGGCGACGATGGCCTGGTTGGCGAGCTTGGCGACCTGCCCGGCGCCATGAACGCCGACATGAGTCGGCCGCCCCATCGCCTTCAAAACCGGTTCCGCCTCGGCGAAGTCCTCCGCGCGGCCGCCGGCCATGATCGCGAGCGTCGCCTCGATCGCGCCCTTCTCGCCGCCCGACACCGGCGCATCGATATGGCGCCGGCCGGCCTTCTCGACCGCGCCGGCGTGATCGCGCGCAACGCTCGGCTGGATCGACGACATGTCGATGAACAGCGCGTTTGCCGGCGCCGCCTCGATCACACCGAGCTCGCCGAAATAGATTTCCGTCACGATCGGCGAATTGTCGACCATGGTGATGACGGCGTCGGCCTCGGCCACGGCCTCACGCGGATCGGCGGCGACGGTCGCGACATCGGCGAGCGCCTCGGCTTTCGCGCGCGTCCGATTCCAGACGGTGACGCGGAAGCCGGCCCTAGCGATGTTCCGCACCATCGGCGCACCCATGATGCCGGTGCCGATCAGGGTGATGTTGTCGAGGCTCATGGGCGGCTCCTTTAAGAAGATGAAACGCGGCGCCAGGCGCTCGGTCGGCCGCGAAGAGAAAACAGAAGCTAAAGGCCCTTGGCCTCGCCCGCCGAAAGGTTGCCGGACTGGCTGCGCAGGAGATCGAGCGCCTGCCGATCGGCGCGATCGCGATGCTCCTGGTGCAGGCGCCTGGTTTCGGCCTCGTCGCCGCTCAGAATCGCGGCGATGATCGCCCGGTGCTCGTCATCCGATTGCGTCGGGCGCGGGCGGAGCGGCATGATCGCCATACGGGCGCGATATTGCTGATCCCAATATTGCCGAAGCGTCGCCTGCAGTCTGGCATTGCCGCAGAACGAGACGATCTCGGCATGAAAGATGTCGTCCAGCCGCGACCATTGCTCGATGTCGTCGCGCTGCGTCGCGCGCTCCAACTGTCCCATGAGCGCGCGCAAGCGATCGGCCTCGGATTTTGAAAGACCGCGGCGGGCGGCCAATTGCGCAGCCTTGACCTCGAGGGTGGAAAAGACCTCGTAGATATCGGCCAGATCGTCGAGCGACTGGGCCTTCACGGTAATGCCATGGCGCGGCCGCACCGCGACGAGGCCCTCCTCCTCCAGCCGGATCAGCGCCTCGCGGATTGGCGTGCGACTGAGCGACAGAAGATTGGCCACCTCGGTCTCCAGCAGCGTAGTGCCGGGTGGCAGGCGGCCTTCGAGGATCCGGAACTTCAGTTCGTGATAGGCCCGCTCGCGCGCCGGCATCTTGCCGACGCCCTGGAGCGTCGGCCGTGGCCGCGAACCGCCCGGCGTGGTGACCGTGGCCGTCTTTCTGCGACCGCTGTCGCTGGTGGTGTCCGGTTTGGTCAGTGCGAGCCTCCCTGCTTCCGGCGCATCAGCGTTCGCGGTCCTCCGCTCATTCTTTCGAGCCCTTTGCGGCTCCGATGCCGTTCAATTCCGCCACCACGTCGGAGAGCATCGGCAGGTAATCGTCACCCCGGCCGATGGCCTCGGCCGTCGCCAGGCCGTTCTTCACGCTCGACGAGACATGCGAGGCGATGCCGCTTTCATTGGCCATCGAGACGACGTAGCGCATGTCCTTATGGGCATTGCGCAAGGTGAACTTGTGGGCATCGCGGTCGCGCTGGACCACATACTGCATGAAGGTCTGGTAGAAGCCGCAATCCATCCGGCCGCCGCTGATGACGCCATGAAATGTCTTGGCGTCAATGCCGTTCTTCGCACCGATCGCCAGCGCTTCGGAATAAAGCGACGCATAGCCGAGCGAGAGAAAATTGTTGAGCAGCTTCATCGTGTGGCCGGCGCCGGTATCGCCGACGCGCACGACCTTGCCGGCCCAGCATTCGAAGATGGGGCGCACGCGCTCGAAATCCTCGGCCGAGGCGCCGACCATGGTGTCGAGCGTGCCTTCCCAGGCTTCCTTTGGCGTTCGCGACAACGGCGCGTCGATCAGCGTCACGCCGGCTTGGCGGCAACGCTCCGCCACGGCACGCGTGGAAACCGGATTGCTGGTGGAGCTGTCGATGATGGTCCTGGTCGCGCCGTTGGCGTCGAGAATTTCGCCAACGGTTGCCTCGACCTCGGGACTGCCCGGCAGGCAAAGGAAGACGATGTCCGACTTTTCGGCAATGTCGGCGACGCTTGCCCCCTCCTCGGCTCCCCGCGACATCAGATCGTCGACCGGCTTGCGGTTGCGGTGCGCGAGAACCGTCAGCGGGTAGCCGCCTTCGAGGATGTTCTTGGCCATGCCGTGGCCCATCAGGCCGACGCCGATGAAGCCGATGCGCGGACGATCCGTCATGGTGTGTTCCTCTTCGAGTGCAGGCCGGTCACTTGGCGCCCTGGCGGGCGGCCTCGTCGGCGATGTGGGCGCGAATGATCGCGACGAAATCGGTGTCGGCCACGAAACCGGCCTCGATGGCCCGGTCCGCCTTGAAGTCGCGCGGCCAGCCCGAGACGATCTTCTCGATGGTGGCGTCCGGCTCGCGCCGGATGCGGCCGGCCACCTCGTCGCCGGCAACCTCACGCAACGCGGCGATCATCTCGCGGATGGTGATCGACAGCCCCGGCATCGACAAGGAGCGGCGAGCGCCGAGTATCTCGGTGTCCATCGTCGCCGCATGGATGAGGAAACCGACGGCCGCGGCCGGGCTCGCGACCCAGTGACGCACTTCGTCGTCCACCGGCAAATTCGCTTCGTGGCCGGCCAGCGGTTCGCGGATGATGCCGGAGAAGAACCCCGACGCCGCCTTGTTCGGCTTGCCGGGGCGCACGACGATCGTCGGCAGGCGGATGCCGACGCCGTCGACGAAACCCTTGCGGGTATAGTCGGCCAGCAGCAATTCGCAGATCGCCTTCTGGGTGCCGTAGCTGGTCAGCGGCGCCTGCTGGAAGGTGTCGGAGATCTGATCCTCGAAGGGCGCGCCGAAGACGGCGATCGAGGAGGTGAAGACCAGACGGGGACGATAGGCGTCACCCTGCGCGCGGATCGCCTCCAGGAGATGATGCATCCCGTCGAGATTGATCCGGTAGCCTTTCTCGAAATCGGCCTCCGCCTCGCCCGATACGATCGCCGCCAGATGGAAGATCATTTCCGGCCGCTTGGCGACCAGCGCCGCGACCGTGGCGGAATCGGCGATGTCTCCCGCGCTCGATTCGATCGCTATGGTGCCGGACGCCTTGTCGAAGCTGGGCTCCACGACATCGAAGGCGTGGATCGCCTCGATCGGCTGGCCGGCGAAGTTGCCATCGGCGAGAAGCTTGTCGACGAGCCGCCGGCCGACCATGCCGCCGGCACCCAGAATCAGAATTCGCATCAATCAGTCTCCCTACGGACGGGTCAGAGCGACCAGCCGCCGTCGATCAGTTGGGTGGTGCCGGTGGTGAAGCGGCTTTCGTCCGAGGCGAGATAGACGGCGAGGTGAGCGATCTCCTCGGGCGTGCCGAGACGGCCCATTGGCTGGCGCTCGATGAACATCGTCTTGGCCTTCTCGGTGCCGCCAACGGTCTTGCCCAGATCCTCGATCCGGCCTTCCAGCGACGGCGATTCGATTGTGCCGGGGCAGATCGCGTTGCAGCGGATGCCGCTTTTGATGAAGTCGATCGCCACCGAGCGGGTCAGGCCGATCACCGCCGCCTTGGTCGCCATGTAGACGTAGCGGTTCGGCGCAGCTTTGATCGACGAGGCGGCCGAGGCCATGTTGATGATCGAGCCGCCGCCGGCCTCCACCATGCGCGGCAACAGGCCTGAGATCGTGCGGTGCATCGCCTTGACGTTGAGGTCGAAGGAAAAGTCCCAGGCATCCTCGTCGCAGTCGAGCACCGTGCCGTGATGGACGAAGCCGGCGCAGTTGAACAGGATGTCCGGCGTGTCGATCCGCTTGAGATAGGCGGCGACAGCCGCGGAATCGGTGACGTCCAGCGCCGCCGTATCGACAATGCCGAAGGACTTCAGCCCGTCCAGCTTCGCCGCGTCGCGGTCGGATGCGTAGACCTTGGCGCCGGCTTCGAGAAACGCTTCGGCGACCTTGCGGCCGATCCCCTGACCGGCGGCCGTACAGACGGCCACCTTGCCGTCGAGACGCTTCGTCATGCTCACTCCCTGCTCCTGTCCGCCTTCGGACGGTTAGTTCAATGATTGTCGCGTGGCACGCGAGCGCCGGTGCCGTCGACCCCGCCCTGGGCCAGGCGCCGATAGGAGACGGCCGGCTCGAGCACCATGCCGGTCTCCAACTGCGAGATCATGCCGCGCTGGATTTCCTGCCAGGGCGTCTGATGTGCCGGATAGGCATAACCGCCGGCTTCGGCAAGGGCGGCGAAACGCGCCTGGAGCTCGTCGTCCGCAATGAGGATGTTGGCGCTGCCCAGCCCCATATCGATCCGCACGCGGTCGCCGGTGACCAGCACCGCCAGTCCGCCGCCGGCCGCGGCCTCTGGCGAAGCGTTGAGGATCGAGGGGCTGCCGGACGTGCCCGACTGGCGCCCGTCGCCGACGCATGGCAGCGAATGGATGCCGCGCTTCAACAGATAGTCGGGCGCCCGCATGTTGACCACTTCGGCCCCGCCCGGATAGCCGATCGGACCGGCGCCACGCATGAACAGGATGCAATGTTCGTCGATGCCGAGCGCCGGATCGTCGATCCGAGCGTGATAGTCCTCCGGGCCATCGAAGACCACCGCCCTGCCCTCGAACGCCATCGGATCATCCGGGTTCGACAGATAGCGGTCGCGGAATTCCGGCGAGATCACCGACAGCTTCATGATCGCCGAATCGAACAGATTGCCCTTGAGCACCCGGAAGCCGGCATGTTGCAGCAACGGCCGGTCGATCGGCCAGATGACATTCTCGTCCTCGATGACCGCGCCACGGCAATTGTCGCCGATCGTCCGACCATTCACCGTCATCGCGTCCTCGGCGATGAGGCCCTTGCTCATCAACTGATTGACCACCGCGGGCACGCCGCCGGCATGGTAATAGTCCTCGCCGAGATATTCGCCGGCCGGCTGGAGGTTGACCAGCAACGGGATCTCTTCGCCATAGGTCTGCCAGTCGTCGATCGACAGCTCGACGCCGAGATGGCGCGCGAGGCCGTTCAAATGGATCGGCGCGTTGGTCGAACCGCCGATTGCCGAGTTGACGCGGATCGCGTTGATGAAGGCGTCGCGCGTCATGATGTCGGTAGGTTTCAGATCCTCATGCACCATCTCAACGATGCGCTTGCCGGTGAGATACGAAATCTCCTGCCGGTCGCGATAGGGCGCCGGGATCGCCGCCGACCCCGGCAATTGCATGCCGAGCACTTCGGCCAGCGAGTTCATCGTCGTCGCCGTGCCCATGGTGTTGCAATAGCCGGTGGAGGGCGCCGACGAGGCGACCAGCTTGACGAAACCGGCATAGTCGATCTCGCCGGCGGCCATCATCTCCCGCGCCTTCCAGACGATCGTGCCGGAACCGGTGCGCTCGCCGCGGAACCAGCCGTTGAGCATCGGACCGACCGACAGAGCGATCGCCGGAAGGTTCACGGTCGCCGCTGCCATCAGGCAGGCAGGCGTGGTCTTGTCGCAGCCGATGGTGAGCACCACCCCGTCGAGCGGGTAGCCGTAGAGCACCTCGACCAGTCCGAGATAGGCCAGATTGCGGTCGAGCGCCGCAGTGGGACGCTTGCCGGTTTCCTGAATCGGATGGACCGGAAATTCGATGGCGATGCCGCCGGCCTCGCGAATGCCCTCGCGCACCCGCTTGGCGAGTTCGAGATGATGCCGGTTGCAGGGGCTGAGGTCCGAGCCGGTCTGGGCAATGCCGATGATCGGCTTGCCCGACTGCAGCTCTTCCTGGCTGAGGCCGAAATTGAGATAGCGTTCGAGATAAAGCGCCGTCATGTCCGGATTTGACGGATTGTCGAACCACGCGCGGGAGCGTAGCTGGCCGGCCTTGAGGTCATTTGTCATCGGGTCTCCGGATGCATCCCTATGCGCCGCCGTCGCACCTTCGCAACGATACGCTGCATAACGTATACATTAGTCCGCTCGGCATTCAAACTCTTATCCCGCCTTCCGGTGAGAGGCGAGAGCGATCGGAACGGGAAAGGGGAAATCCGTGGTTCGGTCAGTTACCGTTCGCGGCGATGAGATCGGCCACGGTCATCGGCGCAAGGCCTACGCTGTGGGTGGCTGGCGCAGCGATACGATGAGACACCGACGGAGGCCTCACATAGCGTGGTTCCTCGGCGATGCGGATCAAACGCGGTTCGGACTGCACCGTCCGCGATGCCGGATTGCGAAACGGCGGATCGCCGATTCGGCGGGCATTCTTGCGCTTTTCGTAGAACACGTTGCCGCCCGCTTCGACCAGATAATGCATGTTGGTGTAGGGGAAGGTCATCCCGGCCGTGTGGAAGAACATCGCCTTGCTGACGCTTGGGTGACGTTCGCCCCTGAGAACCCGCGTGGCCATCTTGGCGGCGAGGTCGCGGCCCTTGTTCATTGGCTTCGAAAGTACGCCTGGGGCGAACTGGTTCTTCTGGCCAACGACCCCACAGACCGATTTCGGATAGAGGCCGCTCTGGAGCCGGTTCATCACCACCGTGCCGACAGCCAGCATCCCGTCGGGGCTCGAGCGATTCGATTCGAAATACATCACCCGTGTCATGCATTCGTGCGCGGTCATCGGGCGCAGGCGCGGTCCGCTGGCGCAGGCTCCGAAAACAGTGAGCACCGCAAGAAGCATCGCGTTGCGGCGGAGAATCGTCGGTTTCGGCACAGCCATCGCAGGGTCTCGAGCGTCGGAACGTCTGTCACGTTCAAATGCGATCAGCCTGCGGAATAAGACTTAACGGGTGGTGCGCTCCCGCTCGACGAGCGCCGAAAAGGTCGAACACCGTTAAGGATCGACTAAAATTTTCAGGGAAACGGCCAGCCGGCCAAGCAGCGCCCGCGCGGCGCCGCGTAAACGCCAGCTTTCGCGCGTGGGCTCAGACGGCAGAATCCGCGCGGGCGTAAACGTCCTCGATGCGCACGATGTCGTCTTCGCCGGTGTAGCTGCCGACCTGAACCTCGATCAGCTTGAGGTCGATCTTGCCCGGATTGTGCAGACGGTGGACGCAGCCGATCGGCAGATAGGCCGCTTCGTTCTCGTGGAACAGCGAGACCGTGCCGTCGATCGTCACCTCGGCCGTGCCATGGACCACGACCCAATGTTCGGCGCGATGGTGGTGGCGCTGCAGGCTCAACAGCCCGCCGGGCTTGACGCAGATATGCTTGACCTGAAAGCGCTCGCCGATATCGATGCGCTGATACCAGCCCCATGGCCGGTAGATTCTCAGATGCTCGCTCGCCTCGCGCCGCCCGTCGCGCTTCATATCGGCGACCAGATCCTTGACGCGGCCGGCCTCGCTCTTGGCGGCGACCAAGACCGCGTCCTGCGTCGCCACGACGATCACGCCGTCGAGGCCGACCGCGGCCGTCAGCATGTCCTCGCTGCGGATAAAGCTGTTCGTCGTGTCGAGCACGGCGACAGGGCCTTCGAGACGATTGCCGTTGTCGTCCTTGGCCTTGAGATCGTGGATCGCGTCCCAGGCGCCGATGTCCGACCAGTCGAACGATGCCGCGAGCACCCCCGCCCGCTCGGTCTTCTCCATCAACGCATGATCGATCGAAATTCTCGGTGCGTTGGCAAATTCATTCGCATCGAGGCGAAGGAAATCGAGATCGCGTACCGCCCTTGCGACGGCTTTGCGCGCGGCGCTCAGAACCTCGGGGCAATGACGCTCCATCTCCTCCAGGATCGTGCCGATGGAAAAGATGAAATTGCCGCTGTTCCACAGATAGCCTTCGGCAACGTAGCGCTCCGCCACTTCGCGCACCGGCTTTTCCACGAATCTTGCAAGACCGTGCGCCCGCTCGCCGAGAATGTCGTCCGACCGCTCGATGTAGCCATAGGCGGTGGACGGGCAATCGGGCTCGATGCCGATGGTCATGATCGGCCCGCCGGCGGCGACCGTTGCGGCCAGCAGGCAGTCGTTTACGAAAGCGTCGGCGTTCTCGATGGCGTGATCGGCGGCGACGACAATGCAGATGCTGTCAGGTGCGCGATCGGCCGCGAGCACCGCTCCGACGGCCACGGCCGCGGCGGAATCGCGGCGTTCCGGCTCCAGGACGATATCCCCCGTTATTCCAAGGGTCGCCATCTGCTCGGCCACGATGAACCGGAATTCGTGATTGGTGACGACGATCGGTTCGCCGAACGCCTCGTCCTTGAAGCGCAGAAGCGTCGCCTGGAAGGTCGACATCCCCTCATCGAGCAGCGCGATGAACTGTTTCGGCATGGAATCGCGCGAGACCGGCCAGAGGCGTGTGCCCGCGCCGCCGGCCATGATGATCGGAACCAGAGGATGATCCTGCACGCCGCCAACGCCTCCCAAAGCTCGCCCCATCGCCTATCGGCCTTGCGTAGCCGATCGATCTGTCGCTGTCCATTTGCGCGGCACCACAAGCCCGATCGCCGGCCAGCTCCGCGGCTTCATGAAGACGAACTCGCTTGCGCGCCAACTTCTGCCGGTTGAAACCATGACAATCTGGCGCACGTTACGAGCTGACTGTCTAAGAAAAATGAAACCGATGGGCGATAATGTCGGTATCAACCCTTCGCTATCAGGGACCACCGCGTGAGTACGAATTGTTCCAAGCAGACCGGGAGGACGAAGCCATGACACCTTCAAGTCCCGTCTTCCTGCTCATGGGGGTATCCGGGGCAGGGAAAAGCACGGTCGGACAAGCGCTCGCCCATCGTCTCAATGGCATCTTTCTCGATGCCAATGACTTTCATCTCGCCAAGCATATCAACGGCATGTCCTGCGGTATCCCGATCAACGATTTCATCCGGAAGGGCTGGCTGCGGCGCGTCTGCGGCGCCGTGGAGCGAACCCGCCTGGAGCAGCAACGGCCGGTCTTCCTGGCCTGCTCCGCGCTCAGGAAGAGCAATCGGGACTTCCTGCGCCGGGAGATCGATGCGCTATGCGTCATTCACCTGGCCGGCGCGCGCGGCCTGATCCATGGCCGCATGCTGGCGCGCCGCGACCATTTCGCGCCCGCCGCATTGCTCGATAGTCAACTCCTCGATCTGGAAGCACCGGTCCCGCTCGAGGAGGACGCTCATGTGATCGACGTTTCTCCGAGCCTCGATGACGTCGTTGCCGAGGTCCTCACGCTTGTGGAGACTGTTATGCAACGGACAGGTCGGAATCCGGGCGCCGTCCCCGCCTGAGTGCGCGACCCCGCCTTCTCGCCCCCGCCGGATGACGCGCGGGTCCTGTTCCGGCAATCAGGGTCGCGCTCCCGCCTCTACATCGTCGCGCCGATCTGCCAGGGCACGAACTCGTAATCCCCCAGCCCCTGCGCCTCGGATTTCGACGTCTCGCCGGAGGCGACCCGCAGCAGCATGTCGTAGATCTCGCGGCCGAGTTCCTCGATCGAGCGGCCTTCCGAGACGATCCGGCCAGCATCGACGTCCATGTCCTCGGTCATCCGCCGGTACATCTCGGTGTTGGTCGCGATCTTGATCGAGGGTGACGGCTTGAAGCCTGCCGCCGAGCCGCGGCCCGTCGTGAAGGCGACGAGGTTGCAGCCCGATGCGATCTGTCCGGTGACCGAGGCGGGATCGTAACCGGGCGAGTCCATGAACACGAAACCGCGCTCGCGGATCGGCTCGCCGTATTTGTAGACGCCCATCAGCGGCGTGGTCCCGCCCTTGGCGGCGGCGCCGAGCGACTTTTCCAGGATCGTGGTCAGGCCGCCCTTCTTGTTGCCGGGGCTGGGATTGTTGTCCATCGAGCCCTTGTTGCGGGCGGTATAGTCCTCCCACCACTCGATCAGCTTGACGAGTTTCTCACCGGTCTTCACGTCCTTCGCCCGGCGCGTCAAAAGGTGCTCGGCCCCGTAGATCTCCGGGGTTTCGGCGAGAACGCCGGTTCCGCCCTGCGCGACGAGGAGATCGCACGCATAGCCGAGCGCCGGGTTCGCCGTGATCCCCGACCAGGCGTCCGAACCGCCGCATTGCAACGCGACGGTCAACTCGGAGGCCGGGCACGGCTCGCGGCGAGCCTGATCGGCGATTGGTAGCATCGCCCGAACCTTCTCGACGCCCATTTCGATGGTGCGCCGTAGGCCGGCGACATCCTGGATGTTCATCGCCTGAAACATCGGTCCCTTTTCGATACCGTAGGCCTCAAGCAGCCAGTCGATCTGGTTGACCTCGCAGCCGAGTCCCACCATCAGGACGCCGGCCACATTGGGATGGCGGGCATAGCCCCACATCACCCGCTGCAGCGCGTCGAACCCTTCGCCATCGCCGCCCATGCCACAACCGGTGCCGTGTACGAACGCCGTGACCCCGTCGACATTCGGATAGGCGGCGAGTTCCTCCTGCCCGAACGCTTCGGCGATCTTGCGGGCCGCCGTCGCCGAGCAATTGACCGACGTCAGAATCGCGATGGTGTTGCGCGTGCCGACCCGCCCGTCGGCGCGGCGATAGCCCATGAAGCTGTCGCGTTTGTCCGACGCAACCGGGGCAACGGGGCGCAGATCGGTCGAAAATTCGTAGTCATGCGCAGTGCCGCGGAATTCGACATTCTGGGTGTGGACGTGAGCGCCCGCCGCGATCGGCTCGCCGGCGTAGCCGATCACCTGCGCATACTTTATGATCGGCTCGCCCTTGGGGATCGCCCGCGTGGCGATCTTGTGGCCGCGCGGGATCATCGTCAGCGTCCGGACGTCTTCCACCTCCGCGCCGGCTTCGAGCGCCCGCAGCGCCGTCACCACATTGTCGGAGGAGTCGAGGCGAACCGTATTGGTCGACATTGTCTGGTTGTCCCTGGAACCGAGGCCGCCGAAACACATGAGCATGACGGCGCCGTCGCGGTGGAAATTCGTCGATGGCGGCAAAGCGCGCGGCGCATTCATCCTAACGCAAAGAATGTTGCTCCGGCCATTGCACTAGAAGGCGCAGTGAATATGATGCCGCCGGGAGTCAGCGTATACATTAGGGAGGAATAATATGAAATATCTAAAGCAGTGCCTGGCCATGTCGGCGGCAATGGGCGTCGCTCTATCCGCGCAGGCGGCAGCGGCCGAGACCGTCCTCAAATTCGCGCATGTCTATGAAGAGAGCGAGCCTTATCACACTTGCGCCGTGGCCGCGTCGGACAAGCTGAAGGCCGCGACCGAAGACCGGTATTCGATCGAAGTGTTCCCGGCCTCCTCGCTCGGCAAGGAAGTCGACATCAACGAAGGCCTTGGGCTCGGAACGGTGGATATCATCTACACGGGCCAGCTCTTTGCCGGACGCGCCTACGGGCCGATCGCCATCGGCGGCGCACCGTTCATGTTCCGCGATTACGATCACTGGGACAAATACCGCAATTCCGACCTGTTCAAGGAACTCGCCGAGGGCTATCGAGAGGCGAGCGGCAATCATGTCGTCGCGACGACCTATTACGGCCAGCGGCACGTCACGTCGAACAAGCCGATCCTGAAGCCGGAAGACATGGCCGGCATGAAGATCCGCGTGCCGAACGCCCCGCTCTACATGATGTTTCCCAAGGCCGTCGGCGCCAACCCGACGCCGATCGCCTTCGCCGAGGTCTATCTCGCTCTGCAGCAGGGCACGGTCGACGGGCAGGAAAATCCGCTGCCGACCATCCAAGCGAAGAAGTTCTACGAGGTCCAGTCGAACATCAACCTGACCGGACACATCAACGACGCGCTGTTGACCATCGTCGGTGGCCCGACCTGGGACCAAATGGACGAGGCCGACCAGACCGCCCTCACCCAGGTTCTGACGGAAACCGCCGACTGCGCCACCGCGCAGGTGCGCGAGAAGGAAGCCGAGCTCGCGGCATGGTTCGAGGAGCAGGGTGTGACGGTCAACAAGGTCGACATCACGCCGTTCCGCGAAGCCACGATGAAGCTTCACAATGGCGAGGACGCCACCTGGGACCAGGAGACCTACGACAAGCTCCAGGCGATCAAGTAAGCCCTGACACTCAGGCAGCTATGTCGGGCGGCCCCGTTGCCGCCCGGCCTTTGTGCGATTCCCGGAGACCGTCATGGCATCCATGCCCACAGACAATGATCCGAGCCCGGCAATCCGGGCCGAAGCGCCGAGCCCGCTCACCGATCAGCCGATCGACCTGTCGGACATTCGCTGGAGCGACGGGCTGATCCTGTTCGTCTTCTGGCTGCTGGCCTTCGTCGTTTTTCTGCAGTTCTTCACGCGCTACGTGCTCAACGACTCCCTCGGCTGGACCGAAGAGATCGCCCGGTTCCTGCTGATCGCCGTGACCTTCATCGGCTCGGTCATGGCCGCGCGCAAGCAGAGCCATATCGCCGTCGAACTGATCTACCGCTATCTGGCGCGGCCCGTTCGCTTCGCGCTGCAGATCTTCGTCGATTGCGTCAGTCTTGCCTTCTATGTGGCGATGGGCTGGTTCTGCACGCAGCTCGCCCAGAAAACCCAGCAGATGATGGTGTCGATCGACGTGCCGAAATCGCTGGTCTACTGGGGCGTCGCCATCTGCTTCGGCTTCATGGCGATCTACGCCCTTGTGGCGCTGGTGGGGCATCTCAAGACCGGAACCAGCCGGCTGATCGATCCGGAGCGTTTTGCTCCAACGACCGCGGGCCTTTGACGCCGGTGCCGAACGCACCTTCTCTCCTCATCCTCTCCGCGACCGCAGCCGGCACCTGCCGGCGATTTGGGGTCGCGCATCCTGGAACCGGTCCGTCCCGATGCTGCTGATCTCCCTCTTCGTCCTTGTGCTGGTCCTGATCATGGTGGGCGTGCCGGTGGCGATCGCGCTCGCCGGCTCCTCGGCGATGTTCATCCTGATCGAAGGGCGCGTGCCCGACGTGGTGGTCATCCACCGCATGATCAACGGCGTCGATTCCTTTCCGCTGCTCGCCATCCCCTTCTTCATCCTGGCCGGCAATCTGATGAACACCTCCGGCATCACCGAGCGGATCTTCGATTTCGCTAAAGCCATCTTCGGCTGGATGCGCGGCGGCCTCGGCCACGTCAATGTCGGCGCCTCGGTGATCTTCGCCGGCATGTCCGGCGCGGCAGTCGCCGACGCCGGCGGCCTCGGCGCCATCGAGATCAAGGCAATGCGCGACGCCAATTACGATCCCGGCTTTGCCGTCGGCATTACCGCCGCCTCCTCGACGATCGGGCCGATCATCCCGCCGTCGCTGCCGATGGTCATCTACGGCGTCGTCGCCGGCGCCTCGATCGGCCAGCTCTTCGCCGCCGGTTTCGTGCCCGGCCTGCTGATGGCCGTGTCGCTGATGGTGATGATCGCGCTCTATGCGCGCTGGCGGAAATATCCGATCGACCAAGCCTTCAGTTTCACGGTCCTCTGGTCCACCTTCAAACGCGCCTTCCTGTCGCTACTGACCCCGCTGATCATCGTCGGCGGCATCCTGTCGGGCGCCTTCACGCCGACCGAGGCGGCGATCGCCGCCTGTGCCTGGGCGATGATCCTCGGCCTGTTCGTCTACCGGACGCTGACGCTGAAACGCTTCCTGCGGGTCTCCTTCGACACGATCGAGACGACGTCGGTGGTGCTGTTCATTGTCGCCGCCGCGTCGATCTTCGCCTGGATTCTCACCTCGAACCGGGCGCCGGAGCAGTTTGCCGCGTTGATCCTGACGATCTCCGACAATCCGTGGATCGTGCTGCTGCTGATCAACCTGATCCTGCTTGTCGTCGGCTGTTTCCTGGAGACGGTGGCGGCGATCACTATCCTGACGCCGGTGCTCTTGCCGATCGCCATCAAGATGGGCATCGACCCAGTGCATTTCGGCGTAATCATGGTGCTCAATCTGATGATCGGGCTGCTGACGCCGCCGATCGGCATGGTTCTCTATGTGCTGTCACGGGTTTCCGGCGTTCCGTTCGAGCGTTGCGTGACCGCGACCGCACCCTTTCTCATACCGCTGTTCGCCGTCTTGCTTCTGATCACTTTCGTGCCGGCGCTGACCATGTGGCTGCCGACGCTGATCTATCGCTGACGATCTGTAGCGCTGGCCGTTCGCACCGCCAGACGGCGCGGACGGTATCGATGAAGGCCTGGGCGATGTCGCTGGTGCGCCGGTTCTTCGGTGAGAGCAGTTCGAAGGCGCAAACATAACCGATCTCGGCCGGGCGGACGGGACGCAGTTCGCCGGCCTCAACCTCCTGGCGGACATAGTGATCCGGCAACAGGCCGATGAAGCGGCCGGAGCGGATCAGGATCAGCTGCGGCTCGATCTGATACACCGTTGCCTCGACTCGCCAGTCGATCTGCCGCAATGAGTCCTCGTCACGCCAATAGCCCCGATGCACGAACGGCAGAGCGGCGAGCCGCGCGTCAGTCAGTTCGGCATCCGGCGTGCCGAAATCGGGATGGCTTCGGCCGCAATAGAGGCTGTGCCGCTCCTCGTAGAGGCGATCATATTCGATCCCCTCGATGCGGCTGCGATAGCTGCCGATGGCGCAATGGTAGAGTCCGTCGGCCACCTTCTGCTGCATGTCCTGCGGCCGCTCCTGGACCAGAACGAGTTTCACCTGCGGCGCCACGCGGCCGAATTCGGCGACCACGTCGGCGAGGCGGTTGGCCGGGTCGCTGGCGATGGCGTCGAGGATGCCGATGCGCAGTTCGCCCTTCAGCTCGCCCCGCACCGAGGCAACGTCGGCGGTGAAATCCTGTAGGGCCTTTTCGAGCAGTCGCGCGGACTCATAGGCGGCGCGCCCCTTTTCCGTTAGCCGAAAGCCGCCACGGCCGCGTTGGCAGAGCGTGAAGCCGAGCCGTTGCTCGAGCGCCGTCATGTGGTTGCTGATGGTCGACTGGCTGATGTTTAGCTCGGTCTCTGCCGCCGCGAAACCGCCATTGCGGACGACCGCGTCGAAGACCTTGAGCAATCGCAGGTCACTCCCAGAAACACGCATACCCACCCGTCTCACATTGATTTTTACCAATGTCAGGATTGATAGTGCGTTATGTCATGGCACGTCCAGCCCCCTTCAAATGTCCGGGGAGAAGGCGAAGGGCCATAGTGAGCAAACTATGGGCAACCGGGGGAGGATCCGACGCTGGCTGAGCATGAAGACGGTTTCGCGTCGCCACGATCGAATCCGCTGCTTGCCGCCGTCACCGCGCCACCGATCGCGCGGGCCGGCCGTTGGATCGAATCCTACGACGGCGCCCATGGCGCCATGATCGATTGCAGCCAGGCGGTTCCCGATCACGCGCCACCGGCCGAATTCGCCGACCGCCTCGCCGTCGCGGCCGCTTCCCCAACGGCGGCATGCTATGGCGACATCCTCGGCGACCAAGCATTACGAGCGGCCTATGCCGTACATGTCTCGCGCCTTTACGACAGCGAGATAGCCGCATCCCGCATTGCCATCACCGCCGGCTGCAACCAGGCCTTCTTCGCGGCGATGCTGGGCGTCGCCCAGGCCGGCGATGCCGTGATCCTGCCGGCGCCCTGGTACTTCAATCACAAGATGACGCTGGAGATGCTCGGCATCGAGGCACGCGCGCTGCCGTTGCAAGCGGAAACCGGCTTTCTGCCATGCCCAAACGAGGTCGAGGCGCTGATCGACGGCCGCTGCCGCGCCCTCGTTCTCGTCTCCCCCAACAATCCGGCCGGCGCGGTCTATCCGCCCGAGCTGTTGACCGAACTGTTGGGCGTCTGCGTCCGCCGTGGACTCACGCTGGTGCTCGACGAGACCTATCGCGATTTCCTGGCGCCCGAGACCGGCGCGCCGCATCGCCTGTTCGACAGGACCGCCGCGCGCGAGCATCTCGTCAGCCTCTATTCCTTCTCCAAATCCTACGCGATTCCCGGTCACCGGGTCGGTGCGATGATCGCCGGACCCAGCTTCATCGACCAGATGGAAAAGGTCATCGACTGCGTGCAGATCTGCGCGCCACGGCCGGCGCAAGCGGCCCTGCCCTGGGCAATCCCCGCGCTCGCCGGCTGGCGGGACGACAACCGCCACGAGATCGCGAAACGTGCTGATGTTTTCCGGGCCGAGATCGGCCGGCTCGATGGCTGGACGCTCGAACAGATCGGCGCCTATTTCGCCTATGTCCGGCATCCCTATCGCGGCCTGTCGGGGGAATCGGTCGCCGAGGCGCTGATGCGTAATCTCGGCGTGCTGGTGCTGCCGGGCAGCTTCTTCGGCCCTTCCCAGGAAGACCATCTGCGGATTGCCTTCGCCAATGTCCCGGTGGACCGGATCCGCGAATTGGCGCGCCGGCTGGCGCTCGGTCTTGCCGGGGGCTTGCGGGCGGACGACCCAACCCATGCGACGAGGACAGCCCATGGATAGCGAAAAACTCGACGCGCTGCGCCAGCGCTTTGCCGGCGATAACGAGCGGACGATCCACGACGCCGGCTTCGCGGCCGTCGCGGCCAAGTTGTTCGACCCGAAAGGCACGCGCGTCGCGCCCTATGCCGGCCTGCCGACGCTGCTCGACATGCCGTTCCGCGCCGTCAACTGGTCGGCACCGGATCTTGCCGGCCTCGACGTCGCGTTGATCGGCGTGCCGATGGATCTCGGCGTCACCAACCGCAACGGCAGCCGCTTCGGCCCACGGGTGATGCGCGCTATGGAACGGGTCGGCCCCTACAATCATGTGCTGAAGACCATGCCGGGCGCCGATCTCACGGTTGCGGATATCGGCGACGTGCCGTTTCGGAGCCGCTTCGATCTCGCGACATCACACGCTGACATCGAGGGGACCATCGCTGCGATCGTCGCCGCCGGAGTCGTGCCCCTCTCCGTCGGCGGCGATCATTCGATCACCCTGCCGATCCTGCGCGCCATCGGCCGCGGCAAACCGGTCGGCATGATCCATATCGACGCCCATTGCGACACCTCGGGGCCGTTCGACGGCTGCAAGTTCCACCATGGCGGCCCGTTCCGGCAGGCCGTCCTGGAGGGCGTACTCGACCCCGAACGCACCATCCAGATCGGCATCAGGGGCTCGTCGGAATATCTGTGGGAGTTCTCCTTCGAGTCCGGCATGACCGTCATCCACGCCGAGGAGATCCCCGCGATGGGCATCGATGCCGTGATCGCCAAGGCGCGCGCGGTCGCCGGCGACGGACCGGTCTATGTCTCCTTCGACATCGACAGTCTCGACCCCGCTTTCGCGCCGGGAACCGGAACGCCGGAGATCGGCGGACTGACCACCCGCGAGGCGCAGGCGATCCTGCGCGGTCTCGCCGGGATCGACATGGTCGGCGGCGACGTGGTCGAGGTCGCGCCGCAATATGACGCGACGACCAACACCGCCCATGCCGGGGCGCAGATGCTGTTCGAGCTTCTGAGCCTCGCGCCCTTTAACCCCGGTCGCCGCTTCATCACGACTGGCAGAACCAACCAAGGAGACAGAACATGACGACGCGATCCCCGTTCCTCATCAACCGTCGCACGCTCCTCGCCGGAGCGACGATGGCCGGCGCGAGTCTGGCCATGCCCTCCATTCTTCGGGCGCAGGACAAGTCCTTGAAGATCGGCGTTTACGGCGGTTACTTCAAAGATTCCTTCGACAAGAACATTTTCCCGGCCTTCACCGAAAAGACCGGCATCGCGGTCGAGAGCATCGCCGAGCCGACCGGCGAAGCCTGGCTCGTCCAGCTCGAACAGGCGGCGCGCGCCGGCGCAGCCCCCGCCGACGTCTCGATGATGTCCCAGGTGTCGATGCGCAAGGGACTGTCGACCGAGCTGTGGGCGCCCCTCGACACCGCCAAGATCACCAACTCAGATGCCGTGCTGCCCCCCTTCATTGTGGAGTACCCGGACGGCCGGGTCGCCGGCATCGGGGCGGTGGCCTGGTACATCACCCTCGTCACCAACACCGAGTCCTATCAGGATGCGCCGGAAAGCTGGGAAGCGTTCTGGGATCCGGCCAACAAGGAAAAGCTCGGGTTGCTGGCGCTGGTCTCCAACTCCTTCCTGCTGGAGGTGACGGCGAAGACCTTCTTCGGCGGCACCGATATCCTCGACACCGAGGAAGGCATCCTGAAGGTCATGGACAAGCTCGCCGAGCTGAAGCCGAACGTCCAGCTCTGGTACCGCGACGAGGCGCAGTTCGAGCAGGCGCTGAAGTCGGGCGAAATCCCGATGGGCCAGTATTATCATGATGTTACGGGGCTTGCCGCCGCCGACGGATTTCCGGTCCGATCCACCTTCCCGAAAGAGGGCGGCATTTCCGATTCCGGCTGCTGGGCGGTGACCAAGGCGTCCGAGAAACTCGATCTCGCCCATGAGTTCATCGACTACATGACGCAGCCGGAGATCCAGGCGCTGCTTGCCCGCAAGGTCGGCACCGCCCCGGTGATCAAGCGGGAACTGCTCGACCTCACCGACGAGGAGTTCGCCGCCGTCTCCTCCGAGATCGACCCGATCGTGCCCCGCTACGATCTCTATGTCGACAAGGCCGACTGGCTGAACCAGAAATGGACCGAGCTGATCGTCGGCTGAGCCCCCGCCCTCGCGAAATCGGCCGGTCGTCCTGGCGAGGACCGGCCCCATGACCGGACACATGCGATGAGCGGCCTCGAACTCGTCAATGTCACCAAGCGCTATGGCTCCATCGTCGCCGTCGACGACGCCATGCTGAACGTGCCGGCCGGCAGCTTCGTCTGCCTGCTCGGCCCGTCCGGCTGCGGCAAGACCACGCTGATGCGGATCGTCGCCGGACTGGAAACGCCGAGCGCCGGCGACGTGCGCTTCGACGGCGAGGCGATCGGCGACCGGCCCGTGCACAAGCGCGACTTCGGCATGGTGTTCCAGTCGCTGGCGCTGTTTCCGCATCTGACCGTCGGCGAGAACATCGCCTACCCGCTCAAGATCCGCCACCGGGGCAAGGCGGAACGCGAGGCGCGGGTGGCCGAGCTCCTCGACATGGTGCGACTTCCCGGCGTCGCCGATCGGGCAGTGTCGCAGCTCTCCGGCGGCCAGCGCCAGCGCGTTGCGATCGCCCGCGCGCTCGCCGTATCGCCGAAGCTGTTCCTGCTCGACGAGCCCTTGTCGGCGCTCGACGCCAAGCTGCGCGAGGCGATGCAAGTGGAACTGCGCCAGCTCCAGCAACGCCTCGGCGTCACCACCATCGTCGTCACCCACGACCAGCGCGAGGCGATGACCATGGCCGACAAGATCGTCGTCATGAAGGGCGGGCGCATCCTGCAGATGGACCGGCCAATCGACATCTACCGCCGGCCGGTCGATCCCTTCGTGGCCGATTTCCTAGGCCAGACCAACCTTCTGACCGCCTCGGTCGAGGCGGGGACGGTGCATGTCGCCGGCGCGCCGATCCCCGGCCTCGCGGTGCCGGCCGGCCGGCGCACGGCAGAGATCTCCGTGCGGCCCGAAGACGTCTCGGTGCGGCCCGAAGGCGAGGCGCCGATCGCGGCGACGGTCGAATTCATCCGCGACATGGGCTCGGCGGTCGGCGACAAGGTCTCGCTCGGGCTCGACCCTCGGTCCATCGTCGTCTTTGCCGAAGGTGGGCGCGCATGAGCGCGGCGGTGATCGCCGGCAGACGCACGCGCGATCAGCTGCCGCTGGTCTTTCCGGCGCTGATGCTGTTCGCCTTCTTCGTCGTGCCCTTCGGGCTGATGATCGCGGTGTCGTTTTTCGAGCGGGTCCAGGGCGGGTTCTACGTGCCGGTCTTCACCACCGCGAATTACGCCCGCTTCCTCAGCCTGTTCTTCGGCGAGATCCTCCTGTTTTCGCTCGGCCTGTCGGCGCTGGTCTCGGGTATCTGCCTGACCGTCGGCGCCCCGTTCACCTATCTTCTGACCAGGCTGTCCCGACGCCGGCAGGTGCCGTGGCTGGTGGCGATGCTCGCCGTCCTGTCGCTGTCTGAGGTGATCATCGGTTTCGCCTGGTCGACGCTGCTCAGCCGCACGGCGGGAGTATCAAATCTCTTCGCGGCGATTGGGCTGATGGATGGACCGGACGCCTGGAGCCCGAGTTTCGGCGCCGTCCTCGCCGGCATGGTCTATCAGGCGCTGCCCTATGCTGTGCTCGTACTCTACCCGTCCTTCTCCCGGCTCGATCCTTCGCTCGCCGAAGCCGCGCGCACCCTCGGCGCCTCGCCGATCCGTTCGTTTCTGACCGTCATCCTGCCGGCGATGCGCACGACGTTGATCGCCACCTTCATCATCGTCTTCGTCTTCGCCCTCGGCGCCTATCTGCTGCCGCAGCTGCTCGGCCGGCCGCAGCACTGGACGCTGTCGGTGCTGATCACCGACCAGGCGATCTATCAGTCCAACATGCCATTTGCCGCGGCGATGGCGGTGTTCCTCGTCATCGCCAGCCTGCTGCTCGTCCTGTTGACGACCGTGCTCGGCCACAAGGGGAAGACGGCATGAGCGAGCGGCTTTTTACCCGGCTTTTCCTCAGCCTCGTCGCGCTGTTCCTCGCCGGCCCCTTGGTCGTCATCGCCGGTGTGTCGGTCAACGAAAAGCGCAGCCTGACCTTTCCGCCCGAAGGCTTCTCGTTTCACTGGTATGCCCAGATCTTCACCGATGCCGGCTGGCGCGGCGCGCTGACGACGTCGGTGCTGATCGCGCTCGGCGCGGCGACGCTCGCCGTCCTGATCGCCCTGCCGATCGCCTATGTTCTGTGGAAGCGCGTCAGCATCGTCGGCCGGCTGATCCAGACGCTCGGCATCTCGCCCTTCGTGCTGCCGCCGGTGATCATCGCGCTTGGCGCGTTGAGCTTCTGGGCGACGGTCGGCTCCTACGGCGCCTGGTATAGCGTCGTCATCTCCCACGCGATCTTCTTCACCGGCCTGCCGCTGGTGACGCTGTCGCTGGGCTTTTCGACCATCGACCGGGGAGTGACCGAGGCGGCGCGCACCATGGGCGCCGACGAGCGCATCATCCTGTCGACGATCGTGCTGCCGATGATCGCGCCCTACATCGTCTCCGGTTTCGCCTTCGCCTTCGTCCTGTCGCTGAACGAATATATCGTCGCCTACATGACCGTGGGCTTCACGATGGAGACGGTGCCGATCAAGATCTTCAACGCGCTGCGCTATGGCTACACGCCGACTATGGCCAGCGTCTCGATCCTGTTCGTCGGGGTCGCGGTGGCGGTCTTCGGCCTCGTCGCGCGCTTCGGCGATCTGCCGCGATTGCTCGGCGCCTGGAGCGCGGGCGACGAGACATGAAGGTCGCGGCATTCCAACTCGCGGCTGGCGGCGAGACATCCGCCGCCCGGCTCGCGGCGATCACGGCCCATATCGCCGACGCGAAACGGGCGGGCGCGACGCTGGCAGTGTTTCCCGAACTCGCCATTCCCGGTTACGGCGCCGGCGACGCGATCAAGGACGCGGCCAGAGAGCGCGGCGACGAACAGCTGACGGCCCTCGCCCGACTGGCCGACCAAAGCGGCGTCGCCATCGTCGCCGGCATCGCGCTTGAACGCCAAGGCGCGATCATCAACGCCGCCGCGCTGCTCCGCCCCGGAGAGCAACCCGCCGTCTACGCCAAACGTCAACTCTATGGCGATTATGAAAAGGCGCTGTTTCGCGCCGGCGAGACGCCTCCCCCCATCATTGAACTCGGTGGGCTGAAGGCCGGCCTGCTGATCTGTTTCGACGTCGAGTTTCCCGAGCATGTCCGCGATCTCGCCAAGCGCGGCGCCGACATCGTGCTGGTGCCGACGGCGCTGCCGCGGAGCCCGGCGGCGCGCTTCATCGCGCGGAACGTGATCCCGGTGCGCGCCTTCGAGAACCAGGTCTTCGTCGTCTATACGGATTGGTGCGGCGTGGACGCGCGCTTTGCTTATCAGGGCCTGTCCTCGATCGCCGCGCCCGACGGCAGCCGCCTCGCCGCTGCAAGCGAGAGCGAGCCGGCGATGCTCCTCGCCGACATCGATCCCGGTGCCTTCAGCGCCAGCAAAGAGCAAAATCCTTATCTCGACGAGTTGCGGGCGGATTGAGACAAAGGCCGCGCGCACCTACCAGGCGCAGATCTTCGTCTCCGTCTCGGCATTAGCCCAGCAAGCGGGATCGTCCCGCTCGCGCACATAGGTTCCGGCAAGCGAAATGTTGCGATTGCCCAGATTGACGAAACCGGAGGCGTAGCCGGGGCTGTCGACGAGGAGGATATAGGTGACCCCCGGTCCCTCGATGGTGAAGCTTCCGGCCGCGTCCGTCATCTCAAAATCGCAGTCGAAATAGCCGTCGTCGCTGGCGAAGCACTTCGCCGGCTTGGCCTCGGCACCCGTAGCGAAAACGACGAGGGCGAGCGCCGCAAGGCCGCCCGCCCTTTTCAATGCCTTATTCGACACCATGACCGCCTCCCAGCGAACCGGCCACGTCATGTGGCCGTATCGTGCGAGATTAGCACGGCGCGCGTGCCGCAGGGAGAGGCTTGCAAGCAAATGCGCGCCTCTCGCGACGGCCGAAACAGGCCGCCGTTCCCTTGCGATCTAGCGCGTCAGGCGCTTGTAGGTCGGGCGTTTGGGGTTGACCGATTCCGGGCCGAGGCGGCGGATCTTGTCCTGCTCGTAATCCTCGAAATTGCCCTCGAACCATTCGACGTGGCTGTCGCCCTCGAAGGCGAGAATGTGCGTCGCCAGCCGGTCGAGGAACATGCGATCATGGCTGATCACCACTGCGCAGCCGGCATATTCCTCCAGCGCGTCCTCGAGCGCGGTCAGCGTCTCGGTGTCGAGATCGTTGGTCGGCTCATCGAGCAGGATGACGTTGGCGCCCGACTTCAGCATCTTGGCGAGATGCACCCGATTGCGCTGGCCGCCCGAGAGGGTGCCGACCTTCTGCTGCTGGTCGCTGCCCTTGAAGTTGAAGTTACCGACATAGGCCCGCGAGTTCATCTCGTATTTGCCGAGCTTCATGATGTCGACGCCGCCCGACACCTCTTCCCAGACCGTCTTGTTCGGTGCGAGATCGTCGCGGCTCTGGTCGACATAACCGAGGTCCACCGTTTCGCCGACATCGACCTTGCCGCTGTCGGGCTGTTCCTGGCCGGTGATCATCTTGAACAAGGTCGACTTGCCGGCGCCGTTCGGGCCGATGATGCCGACGATGCCGCCGGCCGGCAGCTTGAACGACAGGTCTTCGATCAGCACCCGGTCGCCATAGCTCTTGGTCAGGTTCTCGACCTCGATCACCCGGTTGCCGAGCCGCTCGCCGGTCGGGATGACGATCCTGCCGTCGGCCGGTTTGCGGTTTTCGGCGATCTCGACCAGCTCGTTATAGGCCTTGATGCGCGCCTTCGACTTGGTCTGCCGAGCCTTGGCACCCTGCTGAATCCATTCGCGCTCGCGGGTGAGTGCCCGCATGCGGGCGTCGTCCTCGCGGCCCTCTTGCTTCATGCGCTTGGCCTTCTTCTCCAGGTAGCTGGAGTAGTTGCCCTCGTAAGGCATGCCGCGGCCGCGATCGAGCTCAAGGATCCAGCCGGTGACGTTGTCGAGGAAGTAGCGATCATGGGTGACCATCAGCACCGAGCCCTCGTACTCCCTGAGGTGCTTTTCGAGCCACAGGATGGTCTCGGCGTCGAGATGGTTGGTCGGTTCATCGAGCAAGAGGATGTCCGGCTTCGACAGGAGCAGCTGGCAAAGCGCCACTCGGCGCTTTTCGCCCCCGGACAGTGGCGCGATCAGCGCGTCGGCCGGCGGACAGCGCAGCGCGTCCATCGCCATCTCGACCTGGGATTCGAGATCCCACAAATTCTGGGCGTCGATCAGATCCTGGAGCTTCGCCCCCTCCTCCGCCGTCTCCTCGGAGTAGTTCATCATCAGTTCGTTGTAGCGATCGAGGATCGCCTGTTTGTCGGAAACGCCCAGCATGACGTTCTCGAAGACCGTTTTGGTTTCGTCGAGATGCGGCTCCTGCGGCAGATAGCCGACCGTGGCGCCTTCGGCCGCCCAGGCCTCGCCGGTGAATTCCGTGTCGTTGCCTGCCATGATCTTCAGCAGCGTCGACTTACCCGAGCCGTTGGGGCCGAGAATGCCGATCTTGGCGTCCGGATAGAAAGACAGATGGATGTTCTCCAGGACCTTCTTGTTGCCGTAGGCCTTGGTAAGTCCGGACATGTGATAGATGAACTGGCGTGCCATGGCGCGCTGCCGCTCCGTGTGAATGATGGGAAAAGAGAAGTTGCGCCGTACCTAAGCCATCAGGCGCGCCGGGGCAACGGGCGCGGGCGGCATCATCGTCACAGCGACACACCGTTTGCTCGCCCCACCGTCATGCCGACCTATCCTTCTCGCCACGCCCCGCCACGCCCCGCCTGCAGCCGCAACTAGCAGTTCAGCGCTACGTTCGCCCGCTGCGAAATCTCAACGAGCACCCGCTCGGCAGCGACGAGATCCTCAGGCGAAAGACCTTCCGTCACCTTTGCGACTGTTGCCGCGACATCCGCGCGCAGCGGATCGAACAATTCCCTGCCCGATGCACTCAACCGATAGAAGGACTCGTTTGTTGTACAATCCTGCGTGATCTCGAGCAAATACCTCGCAGTCAGAGCATCTATCGCTGCCTCAACTTCCAGACCCGTCGAGACGACATGACCTCGGATCATCGCGTGGGTAAGCTGCTGTTTGGACAGCGATGCAGTTCCCTGCGCGAAGACCAGAACTGTCCACTGCGGGAAGGAGATTCCCGTCCCTTCTAGCTTGCGTTCAAGCAACGCCCGCATCGCTCGCTCGGCGCCTCCAAGAAAGCGGCTGATGTTTGCTGCAGACATCGAACTCTCCTGATTGGAATGAATGCTCGGGTCGGCCCGAACCGCGTGCGGCGGCGACGCTTAACACCGTCCCTCACGGTCACAACCATCCCATCAGACTCTCCGAAAACTGACAATATGCTGTCAAATATAACGTTGGCAACATGCTGTCAATATGCCATCTTCAACGGATGGCTGAAACACCTGCAAAGATCGAAGAGACCGGACAATTGATCTTTGAAATTCTGCGATTGCACGGTCGCCTCGTTGGCGCCGGCGACGCGCTGGTGAGTTCGCTCGGGCTCACCAGCGCAAGGTGGCAACTGCTCGGCACGATCGTTGGCGGCGGTCGCGCCCTCACCGTTTCCGACATTGCCCGCTCGCTCGGCCAATCGCGGCAATCAGTGCAGCGACTGGTGAACGAGCTGGTTTCCGAAGGTATCGTTCAGATGGCCCCGAACCCCGGACATCGTCGGGCACCCCTCTTGTCGCTGACACGACAGGGTGCAGAGATATATGAGCGCGCGGAGGCATCTCGCCTGCCTTGGACGGCCAAACTTTCAGAAGCTCTTGAGGCTTTTGATATTGGTGCCGCAGCGAAGACACTCGCCACGCTACGAGCTGCGCTGGAACGCTGATCGTCATCACCGGCGATCAGAAGGTGCTGATCGCCGGATTAAATGTCGCCTCCCGGACGGATCGCCGGATCTGGACTCTGGGTTTCTCGCGCGCTGCGACGCTCCGACAGAGATCCGCGACGGACCAGCCCGATCAGCCGCCCGTCGATGGCTGCGAGACCCAGGCCGATCAGCCCCATTCCGAGAAAGTGGCGAGGATCGAGGCGTTCCCCCAAGACCAGGGAGCCGAGGATGATGGCGCTGACCGGAATCAAGAAGGTCACGAGCAAGAGGTTGGTCGCGCCGGCCGTCGCCAGAATGCGGAAGTAGAGAACATAGGCGAGCGCCGTCGACAGAGCCGCGATGCCGAGGATCGCGCCGACGGTCGGCAAGCTCGGCATCGCCAACGTCCAGGGCCGATCCACGACGAGCGCCAGCGGCAGCAGCAGCAGCGTCGACGCAGTCACCTGTCCGGTGGCCGTCGCCAGCGGCGCGACGCCCATGCGCTTGAACCGCCGGCCGAAGATGCCGGCGAGCGCGTAGGAGAACGCCGCCGCGAGACAGGCCAACTGCGCCACCACGCCCAGGCCGAAACCCTCCAGCGCCGCCGGCCCGATCATCACCGCGACACCGCTGAGACCGGCGACGATACCGACCAACCGCTTGCCGGTCAGCTTCTCGTCATCGGTCAGGACATGCGCCACGAGCACGGCGAACAGCGGCGTCGTGGCGTTGAGGATGGCTGCGAGGCCCGACGCGATCTGGGTCTGGCCCCAGACGAGCAGGCTGAACGGCACGGCGTTGTTGATGAGGCCCATGATAAGGAAGGCAGCCCAGACGCGCCACTCCCTCGGCATCCTGACGCCCAGCAACCCAAGCGCGGCGAACAGAATCATGCTGGCCAGGCCGACCCGCAGCACAACGATAGTGAAGGGCGGCAGCTCCTTCACCGCCACCTCGGTGAAGAAGAAGGAACCGCCCCACAATACCGAGAGGGTGAGCAACATGCCCCATTCGCCAAGGGTCATCGAACGATTGATCGTCGGCGCGGACAATGAGGTGTCGGTCTGGCGGCGCATGGTCGAATCGGCTCCCGAGCTGTCGAACCTCGGACCCTATGGAACCTTGCCGACGATCACGACCCGATTTCCGGACCGTCCGGCTATTGCCATCCCGCCGCGTCGACGACGCCGCCCCGGCAGCCGCCGCGCACCTTGTTCGCGGCCATGACGAGATCGCCGAAATCGGTTTGCGGCGTGATCGTTCCGGCCAAATTGATGCGCAGCTCCGCGATCAACCGGCGACCGCCGTCGCGGGCGCAGTCGACCAGCACGCGCTGTCCGGCGCCGCGCCCGAAGGCCTTGTCGAAGGCGGCGCGGACAACCGTTGCGTCGAGATGTGTGCCGACGTTGGTCGCGAACATCTGGCCGACCGGCGACGCGTTGAGCTTGCCGATCAGCGCGACCGCGTCGGAGAAATATTCCGAGGCGTCGGTGCCGTAGCAGCTGCCATGCTTGATCCATTGATGCCGGTCGAGATTCGCCTTGGTCCCCGGCATGACGGCATCGAGAGCCCGCCGCGTCTCTCGGCCCAGCTCAGGCTCCGGCAACGCGCTCCAGTCGCCGGTTTTGTCAGAGGCAACCGTGCTTGCCGCCACGCCGCAATACTCGTTCCCGCGCGGCTGCGGCCACAGGCCATGCAGGCTAAAGCCGCCATCCTCGCCGCCGTCCCGGCAGTCCCTTGCTCTTGGCTTGGTCTCGCAGAAGGCGGCGTGCCAACTCGCCGCAAGCACATAGGCACCAGAACCGGAACGCTGGTCGCCGGATGGCGGCGTCCCTCGATCATCTGTCCGGCGTTTCGCGCGTCCCTGCCCCAACGCTTTCGCCAATGCGTCGATGCCCCGTTCTAAAGCGCTACGGCTGCTCGGATCTTCGCGTACAGCGGCCGAGACGCCATCCTCGGCCGCGACGCGGCCACAGCCCACCGCGACCCAGCGGCGCGGCGGCTCGGCGTCCGGAATCACGACATAGTAATGCGTCGCTGCCTGGGCGTTGCGGCCGATCAGCACGTATTCCGTCCCCGGCTCCGTCGCGACGCCGCCCGAATTGGTCTGTTTGCGGATCGATTGCAGCGCCGGACAGCGCGCCTCGGCGACGAAGCGGCCGGTCATCGGCAGCTGCGCGAAGGCGGATGGGGCGGCGAGCAGGAGCGCGGCAAGCAGACAAAAGCGTTTCATGGGCTTTCGATACGTCAGAGCGGCGGCGGGCGAAAGACCGCCGGGCGATCGGGTCAAGCAGAGGGCCATTTCAAGGGGTTTGGGCCGGTGCCTCTTCGCGCTATACCGATGCTCGGTGCGCGTGGAAGAACGTCACCCGGCCCGGCCATCCCGTTGGCCGCCACGGACGAGGATGCGCCGTTGTTCGATCACCGAGAAACCATCGACAGCCGTTCCGGCGCGGCGGTTCACGTCTACAGCCGCAAGGCACAGGGACTTGCGCGCGGCATCGTTCTGATCAACCACGGTCTTGCCGAACATGCAGGCCGCTACGGCCGCTTTGCCGCCGAACTGGCCGGGTTCGGCTTCCACGTCGTCGCCCATGATCACCGTGGCCACGGCTCGACCAGCGCGTCCGACGCGCCCTTCCGAAGATTCGCCCGCCGCCACGGCGCCGACAGGGTGCTCACCGACTGCCGGGCGGTCCATACCCATGCCCTTGGCCGTTATCCCGGCCTGCCGGTGGTGGTCTTCGGCCATTCGATGGGCGGGCTGATCGCCCTGAACTATGCGGAAACCCACGGCCGCGACCTCGCCGGCGCCGCGGTGTGGAACGCCAATTTCCAGACCGGGCTGCAGGAACGCGTCGGCCGGCTGGCGCTCAAGGCCGAAAAGGCGCTGAAGGGATCGGACGTGCCGAGCGCGCTGCTCCAGCGCGCCACCTTCGACGCTTGGGGCAAGGCGATCGAGCCGCGCCGCACCATGTTCGACTGGCTGTCGCATGATGACGCCGCAGTCGATGCCTATATCGCCGACCCGCTCTGCGGCTTTTCGCCGACCTTGTCGATGATGGAGGATGTGATGACCCTAATCTTCCAAGGCGGCTCGCAGGCCGGGCTCGACATGCTGCCGCCCGCGCTGCCGCTTCACCTCCTCGGCGGCACCGCCGACCCGGTGACCGACAAGGGCGAGGCGATCCGGTGGCTGGCCGGCCATCTGCGCCATGCCGGCTCGCGCGACGTCATGGTCGAGATCATCGAGGGCGCCCGGCACGAGACGCTGCACGAATTACCGGCCTATCGCGAGCCCGCCGTCGCCAGTCTCACAGCCTGGCTCCAGCGGATCGTCCCGGCGAGTTGAGGCGTTCGCCTTATTCGACCCCACGCGTCCTGTCGACGCGCCGCAACCCGCTACAGATCTTGCGCTTCGTTCAAGATCGGAGACAGTAAGTTGGCCATGGAGCAATTCCTCGATCCAGAGACACTCGGCACCGCCGCCCGGCAAGCCGGTCGGCTGATCGTCGCGGCTCTGTTCACCGGCGCGATCGGCTATGAACGGGAACGCAAGGATCAACCCGCCGGATTGCGGACGCACATGCTGGTGGGAATCGGCGCCTGCCTGTTCACCCTCCTGATGACGCTGCTGATCGGCCGGTTCGACAGCGGCGACGTGCGCGCCGACCCGATCCGCGTCGTCGGGGCAATCACCAGCGGCGTGGCATTTCTCGCCGCCGGCGTGATCATCCAGGCGCGCGGTCGCGTGCACGGGCTGACCACCGGCGCTTCGCTCTGGCTGGCAGGCGCCATCGGTCTGGGTGCCGGGTTGGGCGAGTACCTTCTATCCTTTATTGCGGTGGTGCTGACGCTCGTCGTGCTGCGGGTGGTCAAGGCATTCGAGTAGCGACCAGGTCCCGCGCGATCCTCCAGATTTGCATGGCTTCGTCATAGCGCAATGGGGCGTGCCGGCTGCGCTTTTCGCGCGAATCTTTTGAAATGGCTGGATTCACGAATCATCCGCCATGCACAGAAAGCATGGCTGACATGCCAAAACCTCTCTGGTTTTGGATGCGAGAATCCCTATGTAGAGAGTACGTTAGTTGCGGGCGATACCTCCTCCCTTCGTTCCGCTCTGACTGTTTCCTCCCAGGATTTTCCAATGGAAGATCCTTCTTTCAGCCGGGTTCTCGCGAACCCGGCTTTTTTTTGCGCCGATCGTCGCCCCCCGCCTGAACTCGTCATCCGTCGGTGATATTCAGCCGGTGATCTTCAGCGGATGCCATTTCCCCGCCTTGACCCGCTTTTGGACGTGCTGTCGGTAGGTCTCGGGCGGTTGGGCGCGCCGCCTTTTATGCCGTGTTTGATTGCAGAATTTACACGCCGCTNCCCCGCCTTGACCCGCTTTTGGACGTGCTGTCGGTAGGTCTCGGGCGGTTGGGCGCGCCGCCTTTTATGCCGTGTTTGATTGCAGAATTTACACGCCGCTACGATATTCTCGCGGATGTCTTTCCCGCCATTTTGTTTGGGCTGCAAATGTTCCGCCGTGCATTGGAAGCGGTTGAGCAAGCCATTTGGCACATGATGACGCTGTAAAAACACCGTGGGATTACCATCCCACATCAAAAAATTACAGTAGTGGCATAGCCAATTCTGCTTCTGTGCACGAGCAGTTCTGATTTTCCTCAGTCTTTCTGGGCTTCCCATTTTACACATCCATTGGCTTCATTGAAATGAAGCGGATGTGCAGCAACCACTCATGGATTGCCCTTAATTCGGAAGGGAATACCCTCGCACGAGACGACACTAGAGAGTGCCACTCCGCAGTATAATCGGTAGATGCAGATCAGAAATCCGCATCAATACAGGAGCCGAGTTGGCTTCCAGACGATCTAAAGTCCGTCTCCGTCGTTCTCCAATATCGCAATATGTGGCGGCCATCAAGTAGCGGTCCGCCTGAGGGATATCTTGATCGCCTGCCACCTTGAGATCGAGCGGAAAGCTCTGGAGGAGATTCCTACCAATGCCGAATGCGCCCTTGCCACCTGCAGGGCAAGGTTCAGCTGATCAACTCGAACGAGTGCACAGACACTGCCCATCGTTGAAAAGCGGTCACCAGACTAACATGACCTCAATGGCGCCAGCGGCAGTTTCCATTTTGCCTCAGCCGTCGAGGCTGGCGCAAAACCGCTGAATGCGTGAACAGGCCTCTTCGAGCAACGCTTCCGACGTCGCGTAGGAAATCCGGAAGTTCGGCCCGAGACCGAAAGCCGCACCGTGAACCACCGCGACGCCTTCCGCTTCCAGCAGCTCGGAAACGAAGTCCTCGTCGCTCGCGATCACCTTGCCGGCCCCGGTCTTCTTGCCGATCAGCCCGGCGCAGGACGGATAGACGTAGAAGGCGCCCTCCGGCGAGGGACAGGCGATGCCGTTCGCCTGGTTCAGCATCGAGACCACCAGATCACGGCGGCCTTCGAAGACGGCGCGGTTGGTATCGATGAAATCCTGCGGACCGTTCAGCGCCTCGACCGCCGCCCATTGGGCGATCGAGCAGGCGCCCGAGGTCTGCTGGCCCTGGATCATGTCCATCGCCTTGATCAGTTGCAACGGTCCGCCGGCATAGCCGATGCGCCAGCCGGTCATCGCATAGGCCTTGGAAACGCCGTTGATGGTCAGCGTACGGTCGTAAAGACCGGGTTCCACCTCGGCCGGGGTCGTGAAGGTGAAGTCACCGTAGACGAGATGCTCATACATGTCGTCGGTCATCACCCAGACATGGGGATGGCACATCAATACGTCGGTCAGCGCCTTCAATTCGGCCCGCGTATAGGCCGCGCCCGACGGATTCGACGGCGAGTTGAACAGGAACCACTTGGTCTTCGGCGTGATCGCCTTTTCGAGCGCGTCAGGCGTCAGCTTGAAATTCGTCTCGATGCCGGCCTCGACGAACACCGAGGTGCCGCCGCAGATCGCCACCATCTCGGGATAGCTCACCCAATAGGGCGCCGGGATGACCACCTCGTCACCGGGATTCAGCGTCGCCATGAAAGCGTTGAACAGGATCTGCTTGCCACCGGTCCCGACGATGGTCTGCTCCGGCTTGTAGTCGAGATTGTTCTCGCGCTTGAATTTCCTGGCGATCGCCTGGCGCAGTTCGGGGATGCCGGAGACCGGCGTATATTTCGTCTCGCCGCGGTTGATGGCCGCGATCGCCGCCTGCTTGATGTTGTGGGGCGTATCGAAGTCCGGCTCGCCGGCGCCCAACCCGATCACATCGCGCCCGGCGGCTTTCAGCTCACGCGCCTTCTGCGCGACAGCGATGGTCGCGGACGGTTTGACGCGATCGAGGGCGGCGGCGAGGAAGGCCATGGGAGGGACTCCGGTCAGAACGTCGGGAAGGCTCCAGCGGGAGCGCGCGGACCCTAATCGCAGACGTTTTGCATCGCAAGCCGGCAGTCAAGCGCCGCGCGAAACAAGCAGCCGCCGTATTTGTTGGGGAAAGCCCACGGGTGCGGCCCGATACGGCTACCGCAGCGGCATTTGAAAGGTAAAGCGGGTCTCTGTCGTGTCGGAGGATACTTCTAGCGTTCCGCCGTGGGCCCGTGCGATCTCCGACGCAATATAGAGACCGAGGCCGAGGCCTTGCTGGCTCGGTCGCGTTGCCGCGCGGAAGAACGGCTGAAACAAGTCGGCAAGTGCTTCTTTCGGGATCGGCTCGCCGGAGTTCGACACCCACAGTCGAAAGTGATCCGCGTCGCTCGACGCTCCCACCCGCACCGCTCCACCGTCGGCCCCATGGGTCAGCGCGTTGCCCAGCAAGTTCGACAGAAGCTGAGAAAGACGTCCGCGATCACACCGGACAGGATCGGCGAAGCCGAAATCCGTTTCGATCGGCGTATCGGGGTAGCTCGAACGAAGCTCCTCGACGACTTGCACGAAAATCGGTTCCAGAGATCCGCACTCGTCCCACTCAAGCTTGAGCCCACCACCCAGGCGGCCCCGAGCGAAATCGAGAAGATTGTCGATCAAGCCCTGCATTCTATGTACACTGCCTTGAATCAGCGCCACGATGTGCGACGCCTTGGCATCGAGCGGCGTCCGTAGCAGCAGCTTTGCTCCGGCGTCGATCGAGGCAACCGGGTTGCGCAAATCGTGACCGAGTACCGCGATGAACTGTTCCCGCAGTTCCGAAATCTTGCGTTCGCTCATCAAGCTGGCCTCGCTGGCGGCCAGGCGCTCGCCGGCATCCAAATGAAAGGCGATGAGCTCCGCGAACAGCTTGAACATGCCGATGGTTTCGGGATTCTTGAGCCGCGCCGGCCGAGGGTCGATCGCGCACAGCGTGCCGAAAAATTCGCCGTTCTCCAGGATAATTGGCATCGAGATATAACTGCGGAAACCGTACATGGCCGGAGTTGGATGCCCGCAATAGGCCCCGTCGCGCGGTACGTCGTCGATGACGACAGGTTCCCGGCTTTCCTCGATCTCATGGCAGATCGTGGTTTCCACCTGCAACTCGCTGCCTGGCTCAAGCCCGAACTCTATGTGGTCGAGGGCTGTACAGGTGATCCAGCGATCCTTGGTGACCCGTGCCACCACCGCGAATCCCATGCCGGTCGTCCGGCAAATCACATCAAGGATTGTCGGCACCGCGTTGATGCGGCCGACAGAATCGATATCGGCTTGAAAATCGTGGCTCAACAGCCCTTTGATCCTTGCGGTGAGGCGTCAGACGCAACTGTTTCAGTCAGACCTGATCGTAAGGCAGCATGTCAAGCCAGAGCCACCTTTAACAGCTATGCTTTCGCATTGTCCCGTGGCGATCGCTGGTGATCATCGCAGCGCAACCTCCGCGATGCAGGAAAACGGCAGAGGTCTTCGGCAAGCCCGCCCTTCAGCGTTCGACGAGCATCTCGAATCCGCCGAAGATCAGGCGTTTGCCGTCAAACGGCATCGGATTGAGATCCGGCTTCAGCCGCGGATCGTCCATCAGCTTGGGCATCGCCTCGTTGCGAACCTCCTTCGACGGCCACAGGATCCAGGAGAAAATCACGGTTTCGTCCGGCTTGCGCTGCACCGCCATTGAAAACGACGTCACCTGGCCCTCGGGCACGTCATCGCCCCAGCATTCCACCACCTTGAGCGCGCCATACTCCTTGAACACCGTCGCCGCGTCCTCGGCATGCTGGCGGAATTTCTCCCGATTGGCGATCGGTACCGCCGCCACGAATCCATCGACATAGGTCATTGTGCTTCCTCCTTCGGCTAAAGATGGTGTCAAAGCAGCAGGCCGCTCCCGCTATCCGACAGGCGACGCCTCTCAAGGCCCATCATAGGCCGCCTGCAAGCCGCATTGGACGGGCGCGCCGCCATCGGTGGTCAAAGCCGCCCAGTATCGGTCTACCTCCGCCTGGTCCTCGCAGTTCACCGCCAGCGAGATCGCGTCGTTGAACGGCTCCTGCGGGCCGCCGTTCAATCCTTGGAACGACTGCCCGGCGAGCGTGAAATCCACCAGGATCACCGAACCCGCCTTACCGCCGGGCCAGTCGAGGCCCGACCGCATCAGCCGGTCGATGCGCGAGTCGGGGAAGACCGACACGTAGAACGCGGCGGCCGCCTCCGCATGGCCGTCGAACCACAGGCAGCTCGAGATTTTCTGCATCCTGGGCATTGCGGTGATCTCCTTCTCGTCTAGGCGCTTTCGCGCGTTCGGCTATCATCATATTCGTCATGCAGCCGCCACCACTGGTACGGCTCGCTCTGCTCCGTTCCCTCCGGCGCATCTTCCCAGCTCTCTTGCCGGCCAAGCGGCGTCAGATCGAGAAAGGTCCAGGGCGTCCCGAGCGTCTCCACTCCGCGACCGGTGGTGAAATAGGTGCGGTAGATGTCGCCGTCGTCGCGGTAGAAGACGTCGAGGCCGAAACCGGTGGTGACGCCGAAGTCGGCGTTGAAATCGTCCGCCGTCGACACCCAGGGCATGGTCCAGCCCATACGCCGCTTGAACGCCTCGATCTCGGCGATCGGCGCGCGCGAGACGAAGACGAGCGAAGTGTCGCGGACGTGCAAATGCGCCAGGTGCGGGATCTGGTCGCCGACCATGCCGCAACCGGAGCAAGGGTCCGGATCGGTGGGTTTTAGCATGTGATGGTAGACGATGAGCTGCCGGCGGCGGTCGAACAGATCGTCGAGACTCGCCTTTCCCGACAGCTTATCGAAGGCATACGCCTTCTCGACCTTCTCCCAAGGCAGCCGGCGCCGCTCGGCGGCCAGCCGGTCATGGGCGTGGGTCAGTTCCTTCTCCTTTGCCCGCAGCGCCTCCTGCGCCCGCAGCCAGTTCTCTCTCGAGACAATATTGCGCATCGCAGTTTCCTCCGCGTCAGGGACCGGACGGGATGTTGGCGGCCCCACTTGTTCAGAATGGCAGACCGTCGCGGCGGTCTTTCAACCGCTGCCGACCGCCGCTAGCATATCAGCTTGGCCATCTCCGCCTGCATCTCCTCGATGCTGACGTCGCGCAGATGCGTGGCGAGAGACCATTTGTGGCCGAACGGATCCTCGACGATCCCGTAGCGATCGCCCCAGAACATGTCGGCGATGGGCATATCGACCGTCGCGCCGGCATCGATCGCCCGACCGAACCAGGCATCCACGTCATCGACCATGAGGTGGATGGTGACCGGCGTCCCCTTCAGATGTTTCGGTCCGGTCATGCCCATCTCGACATTCTCATCGACCAGCATGACCGACGAGCCGTTGATGCACAGACTGGCATTGGCGACCTTGCCGTCTGGCATCGGCAGCAGGAACATCACCTCGGCGCCGAAGGCACGTTGATAAAATTCGATCGCCTCCGTCGCGCCGGCGCATACGAGGTGCGGCGTCACGGCGTGCATCCGGGCGGCCTGCTCCTGAGGTGAGTCTGTTCTGACAGTTTCCATGGCTTCTTCCTCCCCGGTGGTCTTTCTTCGGCGCGTCACAACTCGCGCGCCACCTCCTCGAGCTGTTGGGCACATTGACCCCAGCCCTCGTGAAAACCCATCTCCTCGTGGGCCTTGCGGTCGGCGGCCGACCAGTGCCGAGCTGTGGCGGTGTAGCGCGTCTTCCCGTCCTCATCCTCGAAGGTAAGGGTGACCGTCATGAACGGCTTGTCGGATGGCACCCAAGCGCTGGTATAGGCATCGGTGAACACCAGACGCTCATTCTTTACGACCTCGAGATAGACGCCCGGATTGGGATAGTCCTTGCCCTCCGGGCTCCTCATTGTGACGAGGCTGGAGCCACCGGGCCGAACGTCGAGTTCGGCGCGCGGCGTCGTCCAGGGCTTCGGCGCAAACCATCGTGTCAAAAGCTCCGGCTCGGTCCAGGCCCGGTACACCTTGTCGCGCGGAGCGTCGATCAGGCGGGTCAGAACCAGTTGGCGATCGTTGTTTCCGGCATTCTGGGTCATGTTTCGCTTCCTCCTTGTGGGTGTTTGAACAGCATTTCGAGATATCGCCGCAGATGGTCGAGGCTCTCGACCGCCACCTTCGGGCCGCCCGTCGCTTTGGCCAGGAGCAGCGCGCCCTGGACGACCACCTGGGTGTGCAACGCAAGACTCTCGGCGGTCCATTCCGCCGCGATGCCGCGCTCGCGCATCGCCTCGGCGATGTCGGCCTCCAGAACCTTGGCATGGCCGACGATGCTCGACTCGCAGGCGTCGCGGATCGCCGGATAGGTGGCGAAAGTCTCCTGCACCATGGTGCCGACCAGACAGGTGTATTCGGGCAACTCGCCCCGCAGGATCGCCTTGCGAAAATCCACATAGCCCAGCAGCCGGTCGAGCGGGTCGGACAGTTCGCGATACGGCGCGGCCTCGAAGAACGCGCCGGTCATCATCGACCAGTGGTCGGCGGCGGCGATCGCGAGGTCTTCCTTGGTCTTGAAGTGATGGAAAAAGGCGCCCTTGGTCACCCCCGCCGATCGGCAGATGTCGTCCACTGTCGTGGCCGAGTACCCCTTGCCACGAATGACCGCCAGCGAGGCCTCCAGAAGCTTGCCTCTCGCGCCGGTGGGGATGTCGGTTGATGCCATCAAATCTCTCCTTACCAATTTACATACCAACCAGTTGGTATGTTGTCGAGACGGTTTTTCGCTTTAGCGTTTTTTTCCAGTTTGACAGATAGCGAGCGGGGCCGCTCTCATACGAGGTGCGGTTGGCAAGGGCGCTGGCGGTGGTGGGCGGTTCCCTCTGTCAGACAGCAGCATGCAGGAGGCCGAGACGACGCGGGATGCGATCAGGCCTCCAGCGGCCGTTCCGATTGCTGCGTTCACTGAAATGAATTGGTCGCCGGCGGCCCGATGGCGCACTATCGCGGCGGGCGGTTATCGCCTCCGGCCAAGGGCAGTCTTTCGATGATCACCATTCACGGCATGCAGGACTCGGGCAATTGCTACAAGCCGCGGCTGCTGATGGCTTTGCTCGGGAAACCGTTTCACCATGTCGAGGTCGACTCCCTCGACGGCTCGACGCGGCGGCCGGCGTTTCTCGCTCTCAACCCCATTGCCAAGGTGCCGGTGCTGGAGTTGGAGGACGGGCGGACGCTGCCGGAATCCAACGCGATCCTGGCCTATCTTGGCGAGGGCAGCGCATTCGTCCCCGCCGACCCATTCGAGCGCGCAACAATGCTGTCCTGGATGTTCTTCGAGCAATACAGCCACGAACCCAACGTCGCCGTACGGCACTCGCTGCTCGTCTATCCCAGCCGCAAGGCTCAGGCTACGCCCGAACGGTTGGCGGAGACGCTCGACGGCGGCAACAAGGCCCTCGCCGTCATGGAAACAGCACTGACGCGATCCAACTGGCTGGTCGGCGATGCGCCTACGCTCGCCGACATCGCGCTTTACGCCTATACCCATGTGGCCGACCAGGGCGGCTTCGACCTCGCCGCCTATCCCGGCATTCGCGCCTGGCTCAGCCGGATCGAGGCGCTGCCCGGCTACCAGCCGATGACCTGGCTGCCCGGGACCTGAATGGCGCGTCCCCGTCGCGCGCTCCGCCTCCCGTTCGCAGCGAAAGCCCGTCATGAAATTTCTGCTTCGCTTCGCCCTGATCCTCGTTGCCATACTCCTCCTGGGTATCGGTGGCTTCTTCCTGGCCGGCCCCGAGCGGGTCTGGGAACTGTTTGGCGCCCCGGCCGACCAGGGCGCCGTCGACTTCTCGGCGCTCATTCGCAGTCCGACCCCGAACGACGCCCTCGCCTGTTCGCCGGGCGCCTGCGACGGCGAGATCGACGCAGCGCTGCCCCTTTACGAGGACGCGCCGACGGCACTGCTCGACCGCCTCGACGCCATCGTTCTTGTCGATCCGGACGTCGCGCGGGTCGATGACGGCGGTCGGCCGGACTACCGCCGCTATGTCGCGCGCACGCCCTTGCTGCGCTTTCCCGACACGATCGATGCGCAAGCCCTTCCGGGCGACGACGGCACCCGGTTGCGGCTCTATTCGCGCTCGCTGGTCGGCAAGAGCGATCTCGGCGCCAATGCCGAGCGGCTGAACGCCTGGGCGGGCTTTCTGCAATAATATTGTGCACAATTTTCCAGAATTTGCCTACACTTGACAGCGATTTATGCCAGATGTTATCAGAATTGCGAACCGCTAGTCGTTATTTTTGGATTATTGCCGACAAATAGGAGTGCGCGGCTTGTCGAGACAATCCGATCTTGCCGCCGGGAGGATCGAGGAACTCATCATGAGCGGTGAGTTCGCTCTGGGCGCGCATATCAACGAATTCGCGTTGTCGGCGCGGTTGGGCGTCGGCCGGGCCGCCATTCGCGAGGCATGCCACGCCCTTGTCCGGGTGGGCCTCGTCAAGATCGTTCCCAACCAGGGGGCCTTCGTCAAAGACCTGTCCCTGCTGGAAATCACCCAGATCTTTGACATTCGCTCGAGTCTCGGCCGCCTGGCAGGGCGGCAGGCGGCCCTATTGATCGACGCCGAAGGTCTTTCCCGTCTGCGCGGACTGATCCAGGAAATGGACAAGGTCGCCCTCGATCGCGACTCCGAGCGCTATGTCGCGCTGAATCTCGATTTCCACGACGCCCTCTACAAGGTCAGTCGCAACGAGCGACTTGCCGAACTCGACCGCGCGCTCGGCAAGGAGCTGCGCATCTACCGTCGCCATGGGCTCGCCTTCGGTGGCGGCCTCGCCGTCTCCAATCAGGAGCATCGCGAGATCATGACAGCCATCGAGCAGGGGGACTGCGAGATGGCCGGCGTCCATCTCGAAAAACACATCCGCAGCGGCAAGGAGCGCTTCCTGAACGCCATGTCCGCGACAGGAAAGCTGGTGCTGCAGTCCGATACGCTCGCCGCCGACCCAGCCAAAACGAAGAAGAAAGCCTGATCACCGATGAAGATTACCAAAGTCGAATGTCTGACCGTCCACCCGGGTTGGCGCAAGAACCTGATTTTCGTGAGGGTCGAGACCGACGCGGGCATCGTCGGCTGGGGAGAAGCCTATAGTCAATACGACAGGGACCGCGCCATAGCGGCCCAAGTGGAAGAACTCGGCCGCTATGTGGTCGGTCGGGACCCGTTCCAGATCCGCCATATCTGTCAGGTCGCCTTCGACGATTACGCCCAACGTCGCGCCTCGCTGGAGTTCCACTGCGCCGTGTCGGGCATCGAACAGGCCCTCTGGGACATCGTCGGCAAGGCGACGGAGCAACCCGTCTACAACCTACTGGGCGGCAAGACCCGCGAGCGCATCCGCGTCTATGCCAATGGCTGGGGCTATAAGCTGCAAGAGGTAGCCGATTATGCTCGTGCAGCCGAAAAGGTGGTCGAAAGCGGCTTCACGGCGCTGAAGCTCGACCCGCTGCCTCGACCATGGCGCACCTTCATTCCGAGGCAGCACATTCGTCAATCGGTGAACATCATACGCGGGATCCGCGATGCGGTCGGTCCCGACGTGGACATTTTGCTCGACATTCATCGTCGGCTCGCGCCGATGCATGCCATCGAACTGGCCAATGCCCTCGCTGAATTCGAACCGTATTGGTTCGAGGAGCCTTGCCAATCGGAGAACATCCAGGCGCTCGCGGAAGTCCGGGCCAGTTCGCCAATCCCGACCGTGACCGGCGAAGCTCTCTACGGTCGGGCCGGCTTCCGGCCGGTACTTCGAGAGCGTGCCGTCGACATCATCAACCCCGATGTCGCCAATTGCGGCGGGATCTTGGAATTGATGTACATCGCGGCCGCCGCGGAAACGGAGATGATCGCCTGTTCGCCCCATAACTACAATTCGACGACGCTGGCGCTTTCGGCCACCGTGCATGCCTCGGCCTGCATGCCGAACTTCATTATCACCGAATATTTCATTCCGTTCGAGGAACTCGGCGCGAAGCTCTGTCGCAATCCGCTCAAGCCGGTTGACGGTTACATCACCCTTCCGGACGGGCCCGGCTTGGGTCTCGACGTCAATGAGGAGGCGGTTCGCTCGATGCCCGGCAAACCTTTCCCCAAGCGCGACCTGCCGCTGCCGGAGAACGAAGGGCCGCGCAACGCCGCAATGTCGAAGGCATTCTGAGGAGGAAAAAATGCAAGCTATGAAAACACTTATCGCTGCCGCGTCGCTGTCGATCATGGCGCTGGTCCAGGCGCCTGTCGCCCAGGCCCAAGCCTATCCCGAAAACGATATTCGCTTCGTCGTCTGGTCATCTGCGGGCTCACCGCTCGACACGATGATGCGTCAGCTCGGCCGTCAACTGAGCGAGGAGCTTGGCGTCGAAGTGCCGGTCGAAAATCGCAAAGGCGGCTCGGGCGCAGTCGCCATGTCTTACGTCATGACCCAGCCTGCCGACGGTTATACGGTGCTCTCGACGACGGCGAGCATGACGTTCACGATGGCCAAGGGCAAAATTCCGTTCACGCCAGACAACTTCACCGTGCTGCGTGCCTTGCAGGCAGAACCGTCGGCCGTCGCGGTGCGCGCCGACAGCGACCTGCGGGACATGAAGGACTTCGTCAAATACCTGCAGGAAAATCCCAACGGCCTGAGGATCGGCGGTTACGCGTCCGCCGGATTCCACCAGTTCGTCTTCTATCGCCTCCAGCAAGAAGCCGATTTCGAGGCGGCATGGGTACCTTTCGACGGCGGCAACGAAGCAGCCATTGCCTTGCTCGGCGGGCATATCGACGCCGCGGTTCTGACTCCGAGTTCGGCCAAGGCCCAACTTGCGAACGGCGACTTCCGGCTGCTCGGAATCTCCACCGAGAGCAGCGACCGGTATTTCCCCGACACTCCGACTTTCAAGGAACAGGGATATGACGTCGTGGAATCGATCTGGCGCGGTGTGATGGTGCGCGAAGGAACGCCTCAGGAAGCGATCGACCGGCTGATCGCGGCGATCGCGGCCGTCGAGGAAACCACGGCATGGCAGGAGTTCATGGAGAAGAACATGCAGTCCTCCCTCGACCTCGATCAGGAGGAAATGCAGATACAGGTGCGCAAGGAGGTCGAATCCCGCCGCGCCTTCCTCGAGGAAAACGGATTCGCCAATTGAGCGATCCAGCCTATGAACAGCATGAGCGCCGCGGGCCGGCGCTCATGCGGTACGGGACAATCGGGACCGCACTGGTGCTGATCGTCGTGGCGATCACCATGATCGTCGTTGCGGGCAATTATCCGAAACCCACCACGTTGGGATCACCGGGACCGGCGCGGCTGCCGATCATCTTCGGAACCCTTCTCGTGATCCTCTCGGGGGGCCTGATCGCGCGCAGCTTCGTCGGCCCGCATGAGCCCGAACTGACGCTTCAGGGCATGCCGCGTGCGCTGGCCCTGGCCGCGGGCACGGCGATCTGCATCTATCTCTGGAGCTTTCTGAATTTCCTGGTGCTTTTTATCCCGGCGACACTGCTCGGGGTGCGCCTGCTGGGCGCGGGCTGGACCGGAGCGATCATAGCGGCAATCGTCATTCCCGGCTCCGCCTACACACTCTTCGGGCTTCTGCTCAACGTTCCCTTCCCCTAACCCTCGGCCGGATCGAACATCATGCAGAATCTACTGCTCGGCATCGAGGCCGTCTTCACGTGGCAAGGGCTGTTGGCGATCTTCGTTGGCACCGCCCTCGGCATCGTCGTCGGAGCCCTGCCCGGTCTCGGCCCGTCTCTCGGTGTCGCGCTTCTTATTCCGGCAACGTTCAGCCTGTCGCCCTCCGTGGGCTTCAACCTCCTCGTTTCACTGTATATCGCCGCGGAATACGGAGGCTCGATATCCGCGATCCTCATCGGAACACCGGGTACGGCGGCGGCTACCGCCACCGTCGTGGACGGCTACCCGATGAACCGACAAGGCCGGGGCGCCTTGGCGCTACAGACCTCGCTTTCCGCCTCGACCTTCGGCGGCGTCGTCGGTGCAATCGCGCTGATCGTCTTTTCCCAGCCGCTCGTTGTCTTTGTGCTGCAATTCGGGCCCCCGGAATACTTCGCGTTGGGATTGTTCGGCCTGACCCTGATCGCGAGTTTGAGCGGGGATACCATTCTGAAGGGCTTGGCGGCGGGCATCATCGGTCTCTTGCTCGCCGTGGTCGGCGTCGACCCGATCTCCGGCACACCGCGCTACACCGGATCCTTTTTCGAACTGTATGAGGGCATCCCCTTCCTGGCCGTGCTCATCGGGGTCTTCGCGCTGGCGGAAGCTTTCACGCTGGCGGAACGGGATGACACCCGCAAGGAAGCCCGCATCAGCGACTCCGGCGAGAAGCTTGGATTGCGCGGAGCGGCTTCGATGCTCCCGACATTCTTGCGCGGCTCGGCGATCGGTACCGTCATCGGCGCGATCCCGGGCGCCGGAGCCAACATCGCCGGTTGGCTCGCCTATGATCAGGAACGCCGTTGGTCCGATAAGCCGGAAACCTTCGGCAAGGGCCAGATCAAGGGGGTCGCGGCGCCGGAAGCAGCCAACAGCGCCTCGGTCGGCGGTGCGCTGATGCCCCTCCTCACCCTGGGTCTTCCCGGCAGTCCCACGACCGCCGTGCTGATCGGCGCGCTCATCATTCACGGGCTGCAACCCGGCCCGAGACTTTTCGCCGAGAATCCGGACGTGGTCTACGGCCTGTTCGTGGGAATGCTGGTCGCCTTCCCGATGCTGTTCGTGCTGGGGACGGCCGCCATGCCTCTCTGGCGCAAGGTCCTCGCCCTGCCGAATTCCGTCCTTGCCGTCGGCATCGTCATGCTCTCGCTGGTCGGCACATATGCCCTGCGCAACCTGATGTTCGACGTGTGGCTGGCGCTCCTCTTCGGGATCGGCGGCTACTTCTTGAAGAAGTTGCGATTCCCGATGGCACCGCTTGTTCTGGCAATGGTGCTTGGCGCCATTGTGGAATCGAACTATGCGCGCTCCCTGATCATGTCGCAGGGCTCACACGGAATTTTCTTCGAGCGGCCGCTCAGCATCGCCCTCATTCTGGTCGCGGCAGCGGCTCTCGTCTGGCCCCTCGTCTCGCTCGTGATGAGGCGATGGCGGGCAGCGGGCGCGGCGTAGGGCCTTACACCAACCAGGTACGTCGTCGCCCGATCGCCCGGCCCGGCCCTTGCGTCGCGCGGGTCGAGCCGCTAGCCCCAGCGCCAACCCAATTTCGCCGGTGCCGCCCATGTCCCGCCTCAACGCCAACCTCCTCCTGCTGCTCGCCGGCGCCGTCTGGGGCATGGGCTTCGTCGCCCAGTCGACGGCGATGGACGATCTCGGCCCGTGGACCTTCACGGCGGCGAAATTCGCCCTGGCGACCTTATCGGTCCTGCCTTTCGCCCTGCGCGAATCCGGACGCGCCAAATCGCCGCTTCCCAGGGGAGCGCCCGCCGGCTTCGCCGCCATCGGCGTCATGCTGTTCCTTGCCGCGATCCTCCAGCAGATCGGCATCGTCACCACCTCGGTCACCAATGCCGGCTTCCTCACCGGGCTTTATGTCGTCTTCACGCCATTCCTCGCCCTCGTCATCTTGCGCCATCGCGCCCATTGGGTGGTCTGGCCTTCGGCGATCGCGGCTTTTGGCGGCATCGTGCTGCTTGGTGGCGGAAGCGTTTCGGCACTGAATTCCGGCGACATCCTGATGATCGTCTGCGCCGTGTTCTGGGCGCTGCAGATCCTTCTCGTCGGGATCTTCGCCGGCCCCAGCGGGCGCCCCTACACGCTGTCGGTGGTGCAGTTCGCCGTGACGACGGCGCTCGCGGCGCTCGGCGCTCTGATCCTCGAGGCGCCGTCCCTTGCCTCGCTCTTCGCCGCCTGGCCGGAGATCGTCTATGGCGGCGTGTTTGCATCGGGGTTGGCGTTCACGCTGCAGATCATCGGTCAGCGTTATACGACGGCGCCGCAGGCGGCGATCTTCCTCTCCTCCGAGGCGCTGTTCGCAGCGCTGTTCGGCGTGATCCTTTTGGGCGAACGCATCGCCGCGCTCGGCCTTCTCGGCTGCGCGCTGATCTTTGCGGCGATGCTCGCGGTCGAGCTGGTGCCGATGTATCGTCGCCGTCCGGCCGGGCCGGCCGAACTCCCGACACCGCACGAGAACCGCTAATCAGCGCATGCCGCCACGGCCAAGCGCTCTATCCAGACTTGCTTGTCGGGTTCGCGGGACTGGTTTGCGTCAGCTCGGGCCGAAAAAACAGTGCCGCCTTGAGGCTCTCGCCGATCCGGTCGGCCTTGAGATGGAAGATCGCGGCGATCTCGGGCGGGAAGCGGCGGCTCGTCGTCGCGCGCCAGATTCCCAGCCAGCGGTCGAACATCCCCGGATCAATCTCGTCAAGATGTCTGCGATGGGCGGCGAAGGGATTGCCCTTGTAGGCGCCCGAGCCCCGCATCACCGACGACCAGAACGCCGTCAGGCGCTCCAGATGCGCCGGCCAATCGTCGATCGCCCGTTCGAAGATCGGACCGAGGACCGCGTCCTCGCGCACCAAACCGTAGAACTCGCCCAGCAATTCGCGAAGTTCGCTGTCGCTCACGGCGGGCTGCGTGTCGGACACCTGAAGCATCGATTCACCTGTCGCTCTGTCGGTCGCGTCCTAACACGCTGGACTAAACATGCAAATGGAATATATGTTTTAACGACCGGATCGAAGGCGAGCTGTCGCATGCCCCTCACCCGCTACACCGACTATGCGCTGCGCGTTCTGATCTACCATGCTGCGCGGCCGCATACGCTTTGCTCGATCGGCGAGATTTCCAGGGCTTGCGGCGTTTCCCATCTCACGAATGTGGTCCACGAAGTGGGCAACGCTGCTTGCGCTCCGCTGACCGCCAGCGTGGAGGCCTGACATGAACGATCTGATCACCCTTTCCGCGCCCGAGGACGTAGAGGTCGATGGCGCCCAGATCGCCCGTGCCTTCCATGTCCCGGTCCCGTTTTTCATAGCCGAGATGCGACGCGGCAATGTGCGTGGCACGGTCGAACGCGGTGTCGGAGAGGATGCCGGGCGGCACCGGCTGATCTTTCGTTATCGCGGACGGAAGCTCGTGATCCTCCGCCTGCCTGACGGACGCCTTGTCACCGAAGCACCGGACGACCCGACATCCGCGCCGGACACGCGCGGGTCGTAACGGGGCCCGTCGTGGCTGCGCGCTGATCTTCGCGGCGATGCTCGCGGTCGAACTCGTGCCGATGTATCGGCCCGCCCGGCCACCGGTGCGTGAGCCGGTCTGAGCCGACTGCCAAACCCGCCGGCTTCTGCTATGCCAAGCGGACGTGACGAAGGGGAGACGATGATGGACGAGACCGACGTGATGCCGCGGGGCGACCTCACTGTGCGCATTCCGGCGATGCCCGCCGACGCCAATGCCAATGGCGACATCTTCGGCGGCTGGGTGATGTCGCAGATGGATCTGGCCGCCGGCATCCGCGCCGCGGAGCGGGCCCGCGGCCGGGTCGCGACGATCGCCGTCAATGCGCTGACCTTCAAGAAGCCGGTGAAGATCGGCGACACGCTCTGCGTCTATTCGTCGATCGAAAAAATCGGCCGAACCTCCATCACACTTGGCATCGAAGCCTGGACCAAGGCCCGCGCCTCCAACGCGCGGACCAAGGTGACCGAAGGCACCTTCGTCATGGTGGCGATCGACGACAATGGTCGCCCGGTGGCGATCCCGGCGGAAACGCTGGCGGAGTGAAGCTTTTGTGCCGGCCGTCCGCCGCGCCGGTCTTGGCGCGGCAAATGAGCCGCGCCGTCGCCGAAGCCGGCTAACTCAATTCTTCGGGAAGTCGGTCGCTTCGCCGGTGGCGCGCCATTCCTCGATCTCCGCCAGCCGGGCCTTCAGCTGCTGGGTAACCTGCTCGACGCCCCAGGCGCCGAGCACGAGATGGCGGGGTGGCGCGGCGTGCTCGGTCAGCGCGATCATCGCCTCGGCGGCACGCACCGGGTCGCCGGGCTGCGTGCCACTTCCCTCGCTCGTGCCCTGCATGCGTTTTCCCGCCGTGTCGGCATAGTCGGCGATCCGGTTCGGCGTCTGCTTCAGCGAGCGACCGGCCCAATCGGTGCGGAAGGGGCCGGGCTCGACGGCGACGACCTTGATGCCAAGCGGCGCCGCTTCGGCGGCCAGCGCGTCGGTGAAGCCTTCGACCGCGTGCTTGGTGGCGGCATAATATCCCGAACCCGGGAAACCGATGAAGCCGGCGACCGACGAAATGTTGAGGATGTGACCGCCACGCTGCTCGCGCATACCCGGCAGTACGGCCCGCGTCAGTGCAAACAGGCCGAAGACATTGGCCTCGAACATATCGCGAATTTCGCTGTCGGCGCCCTCCTCGATCGCGGCTTGGTAGCCGTAGCCGGCGTTATTGACGAGGACGTCGACCCGACCGAAGCGCTCCTTTGCGGCCGTCACCGCAGCTGCGATTTCATCCAGCTTGGTCACGTCGAGAGAGACGGCCAGGGCGCGATCCTCCGCGCCGTCCACGAGATCGGCGACACGCGCCTTGTCGCGCGAGGTGACGACAGCCCGCCAGCCACGCTTGAGAACGGCTTCGGCGAGTTCGCGGCCGAAACCGGTCGAGCATCCCGAGATGAACCACACGGGCGTGGATTCTGTGGTCATGCTGTGCCTTCCAATATCGGGGAGAGCGCCACATGCAGCGCAGGGCGATGGGATCCGAAAGATAAGTCAGACAACCCATCGCACAAGGCGGACACTGCGGTCACAGGGCTGGACACGGCCAATCCGCACGCCACGGCTGACTCGGGGCAGCGCGAGGACCCATCTTGATGCCAGCGCCCGGGCGGGTATCTGCAGTCATCCCCGCCCCAATGGAGCCCACCGATGATCCAGACTCTCGTCCGCGACTATGGCCACATCCATCTGGGGATCGGCCTTCTCGGCAATTTCCTGTTCGTGGTCGGCTCGGTGCTGTTCTTCAAGACATTCGAGGCCTGGTACACGGTGGCGGTCTGGATGTTCGTTCTCGGATCGACCGGCATGTTTCTCGGCTCGGTCGGGCAATTGCTCAAGACGCTCTACGAGGCCGAAGAACGCCGGCGGCGCTGACAACGACCCGGCGCCGTGGATTTTCGCCCGACCGCCCCCTACTTGCACACCCCACGTCGCCGGTTCTTGGCATCCAGATGCAGATGGTCGGCATGCGCGCGGTTGTACCCGGGTCCGAGGACGGTGCCGAAATAGCGGCAGCCCGACTGCCGCACGCTTTTCTGAAAGCCCTTCTGCCGGAACGAGAAGAACCCCTTCTTCTCCACGTCGAAGGTGCTGCCGTCGGCGAATTTGAAGCCGCGCACGTCGAGGGCGTTACCGCTGGCGTGCTCGCTGATCGTGCGTGAGCCGGCGATGCGCGAACAGCGATAGGACGAGGCGTTGAGCACCGCCGTCGGCCGGGTCCATAGCCGCCAGCGTGCGGCTGGCTTGACCTCGTCCTCGACCCATTTTGAAATGCGCGCCGCCGCGGGGCAGTTCAACGTGGCCGCCGGCTGCATCCGCACGCCCTTGGCAATCTCCAGCACTTTGACCGGATAGGAGATGCCGCAGCCCGCGCCCTTTCCGACAGGCGCGACGTCGACGAATTTTACGCCCATTTGTCGCAATGCCTTGCGACACATCGCCTCCGACCGCGGCAAAGCGGTGTAGCCGCTCGGCGCCTCCTGTTCGAGGCGACCGCGTCCTGGCACTGTGTCAGGGCGTCGCGCGGGTCGCGGTTGGCCGCCCAGCGAGGCCACAACGCCCCGATGCGGCACCAGTTGCGGCGACAGCGCCTCGCGGGACGCGGTCTCCGGCGGCGGGATCGCACCCGGCGTGACGCGCTTGAGGCCTTGCCAGGGATCGTCGACGGAGTCGGCGGCGCCGAAGCGCGCGGGATCGGCGTCGACTTCGCTCGGCGCATCAAGCGGCGGCAGGGCGGCCGGATAGGTCAGGGCGGCAGGCGCCTGGCGCGTGGCGGGCACGAAGGATGCGTCATCCGTTGAGGCACGAGCCCGGCTTCGTCCCAGCAGATCGTCGAGGAGCGCTTTGTCATCTGCGGGCGCTGCCGCCGGAGCCGTCGCCGGCGACATCGGTTGCTGTGGCTGGGAAATCGGAATGTCTTGTCGACCGACACTGCCCACGCTCGGCGTGTAGCCCTCACCAGCCGCCGGCAGGCGGCCGCCCCAGACCATCGCGCCGCTGCCGCTCTGGGCCAATGCCCCCGAAGAAAGGCTCGCCGCCGTGAAACAAACGGCGGCGAGCGCAACTCTGCGCCATCCGCTTTTACGCAATACCATGCGATGGCCTTTCGTCTTCCGCGAAACTCGAGCGGGACGAGGAAAACCTATCGGCGTTTGGTAAGCGAAGAATGAACGGGACGCCGAAAAGCGTCGCTGCCGACAGGCGCGACGCTCAGCCCGCAGACATCTCCGGCGCGGCATCTTCGGTGGGACGCGAAGCGGCGGCTTGGGCTGGCGGAGATGCGGCGCCGGTGAACAACAGCGCCGCGGCCAGCCAGCCAGCGGCCGCCTTGCGGGACGACCGCCGGGGGGCTACCGCCGCCGATTCCGCGACAGCGTCCCGGGACTCCGAATTCTCATGGGCAATGCGGAGTTGCCATATGGGCGCGCCGGAAACGATCCGGCCGGCCGGGAAACCGGCGGCATACTGCAAATCGATCAGGGGGAGCGAGAAATCGATCAGGGGGAGCGAGTCGTTCTTCATGACCCGAGATTCGCGCACCGGCTCTGAACCGAGCATGAACGGATGCGCCGCAGGAAGCGCAACACGCTCGATAGTACGACGGCGCGACCGAGCAAACCCGCCAGCCTGCGTCCCGCCCGGTCACACAGTCGGCGAGTGTCCGCCCTCGAAAATCGGCGGGCCGGCCGCGACTTTCGTGAAACTCGCGCGCCCGAGCCACCGCTAGCGTATCCTCGCAGAAGCGAGCGGCATTCGGCGACGAGGCAACGACGATCGGCTGATTCTTTCGGTTGACAGCTACGGAAGCTTGCGGTTGTATCAAGTTGATACACTTCCGTTGACGCAATAGCCCATCCTGTCTTTTGTCGAGCCATGAATGAAAAAATCAGTTGATATCCGTAGGCTTTGATTTAATACTTCCCTTGCGCAATATCAAAATATCGGGAGGCGTAAACAATGCGTATGTTTCTGATTTCCGTTGCCGCTGCGGTCAGCACGTTGGCGTTGTCAGCTGCCGCTGACGCGAAGACGTTCACGCGGAAGATCGTTGAAAACAACGACAAGTGCTATTTGGTCGAGTATATTCCCTCGACCTACATATTCAACACCAAGGGCAAGAAAGTGAGCGGCGAAAGCCGTAGCTGGGTCGGAAACATCGCCGATGGTGCAGTGATCATCAAGCGACGCAATCCGGCCGTCTACATCCAGACTCGCAAATTGCTCGAGCAGGACCACTACACGCTCGTCGCGCAGGGTTGCTGACGTTTCGGAGAGGGAGCCCCTGGGCCTCCTCTCCCCCTTTCCTTTCGCGCGCATCGGTTGGAGATGAATGATGGCCATCGGGCTGCTGACTCTCATGGCGGGACTGGCGATACCCTTCGCATCCCCGGATATCGATGCCGCTCCGCTGCCCATAACCGCCGACCTGAGCATTGCCTTCGAGTTCGTAGAGAAGGCAACCGGCTACGATCTCAACGCCCTCATCCGCGACCGGCTGAGCGAGGAAGTCAGTACGGTCCCGCTCGACAGTTGCGCCACGATCGATATTGGCATCGGCGGTGAAACCCTCTTCGGGGAGCCGGTGGCATGCGACGATGAACGCTATGTTTTCGATCTGGTGGGTCGCCACGTCATCGTCAGCGGCGTCAAACGCGATCATCCGCTCAGGGATGTCGAGCCCGGATATGTCATCCTGAACGGCGTGCCGCTGCTCGTTGAAGATGAGGAGCGCGTCATCGATCCCGCCCCCTCGCCGACTTGGCAATTTCCCTGATCCCGAACCGAAGGCTTTCGTTTTCCCTCTTCAATCCGTTTAAGATCGGCAGGTGTGCGATGATGAGAACGCTACTCAATCCGGCGGGATCTTTGGAGAAACGGATTAAACCAACCTGTGGCAATAGCGGTGTCTCGCACGGGCGTTCCTATAGGACGGCACTGTTGTTGGCCGCCCTTGTCCCACTCCTCGCCGCATGCCAGCTCGACAGACCGGGCGCCCGGGCAGCTCGGACGTTGACGAACGAGCGTATAGCGGCGGCGCCGATGCGGTCGTCCACGCCCTTCGGCTACGCCGTACGAACCGCCTCGCCGCGACCGGCGACCATTCTCAGCCTGCACTTCGAGTTGGTGGAGCAGACGCAAGGCTACGACCTTAACGCGGTTGTCCTCGACCGCTCGACGGGCTCGCTGCACACTGCGAAGATTCGGCGCTGCAAAACCATCGACCTCGACTCCTTCGACGCCAGCAGCCGGAGCCTTTTCGCCACGCCGGTGCTCTGCGACGGCCGCTCCTATTCCTTCGATACACTCGGCGAGCGCGTCGCTGTCGTCGGTCCGCGCCGCAATTATATCCTGCGGGGCCTGCCAGCCGGCCATGTCGTGCTCAACGGTGTGCCGCTACTGATCGAACCGCGCGGACATCGCCATCCGGCCCCCGGCCTGCGGGACCGGTCGAGCCGACAGATTCCCTTCACCATCCAGTAATACCAACCTGCGGTGATAGGGACCTCTTACGGCGCCGAGCGGGCTTGTCCGGCCAGGAGCGCCGCATCGCGCGTCGCCCCGCTCCCTGCCATGCATCGGCGATCGTCCCGGTCGAATGGAATTTTATCACCGCAGGTTGGTAGTCAGTAGCCGCCTGGGGTTTTCCGACTACCGTCGTCGCATCCCGCATGACGATGAACAACCGGAGATCGGGGCGAGACCGCATTCGTAGCCGGCGCTCGTCCTCCGTCTCTCGCCGGCTCGACCTTTACCGACCCAGTCATCTCTGCCTGATCGGTCGAACAGGGGCCGCCCCCCCGATCCGCTCAGGCGGGGCACGCTTGCACGCGGCCCCTTGCCTCGTCTGCATTCGCCAAATGCACTTCGGATGGGGCTTCGCCTCCGCCATGACTTATTTAGCGTTAAAGCGGCGCATCGAATTGTCTTCTCTCGCGAATCTCATTAGTAACCACCCGATCGAAAAAGCCTGATTCAATACGGGATATCGTTTGAATATTTGCAATTCTTTTCCTCCTTTCAACGTTATCTCTACGTGACATAAAATGGATTGATGCGATCTCAGAATGAGTTCCCCATGCTTTACCGCCCCGCTATTAGTCTTGTGCTTGTGCTGACACTGACAGGGTGCGCCGCCGTCCCAACGCGGTGCTACGTCACCCTCTCGGACGCGGGCCAGCCGAGCGCGGAGGCCTGCGAGAGCGGATCGCATCTGCGTGTCCGGCCAATCACCCCCGAGAACGCGGCCTACTACGCGCCACCCTACATCCTCGCGGCACTGGCGAACGAGGGCTATCTGTCCATGTCCACGACTGACTCGGGGGACGAGCTGCCGACTGTGATGCAGTCGGACGCCCCCGTCTTCTCCGTCGATGATCAAATTGTCTACGACCACACCGTCAGCGACCGCCTGCCGATCTTCTCGCTCGCCATCCCGTCGCTGTCGATCGAGCTCAGCCTGCCGCGCAACGAAGCCGCGTCGCAGGCACAATCCCGACCCACGAGTTGAGGCCCCGGCGTCTGACGAGCTGAAGCATCGCCAGCCCGCCGGCTCGGTCGTTCCCGCTGCCGTGCATTCGCCGGCCGATCCATCGCGTCGCCCGCTTTCCAGTCGCCGTCATGGTCTCTATATGTTCCGCCATGGCTTCCCGACCCAAACCGACCCGCCCGCGCCCGCCCGCTAACACCGCTGACGAGCCGCCCTTCGATCCCAGCGCGCCGGCCCGGCGCGGACCGTTGCAGGATTTCGCCGACGCCGCCGAACCCACTCGGCCGGCCGGTTTCGAGGAAGCGCCGCAGGCGTCCTTCGACGGCGTGCCCGCCGGTCCGCTCTCGGGCTGGGCCGACGAGATCGCGCAAGCAGCCACCGTCGACGCCGAGCGCAAGGCGGACGCCGAGCCGAAGGGCAAGGTTACCAAGGCGAAGACCCCCAAGTCCGCCGGAGCGAAATCGGAAAAACCCCAAAAGACCTCCCGCGGCACCTCGATGGGCGCGACACGCGATCCCAAGCAGCGCGCCGCCGCCGGGCTCAATCCCGTCGCCGGCCTCGACGTCTCGCTGGAGGATGCCGGCTCGCTGCCCGAGGGCGGCGTCACCGCCACCGTCGACGCGCTGACCATGCTGATCTCCGAGGGCAACCCGCTGCTCAAGAACGGTGAGATCTGGGTGCCGCACCGCCCGGCCCGGCCGGACAAGTCCGAGGGCGGCGTGCCGTTCCGCATCGCCTCGGATTACGTGCCGAAGGGCGACCAGCCGACCGCGATCGCCGATCTCGTTTCCGGCATTTCCGATCACGACCAGACCCAGGTGCTGCTCGGCGTCACCGGCTCCGGCAAGACCTTTACCGTCGCCAACGTCATCGAGAAGACCCAGCGCCCGGCGCTGGTGCTCGCCCCCAACAAGACCCTGGCGGCGCAGCTCTACGGCGAGTTCAAGAATTTCTTTCCCGACAACGCCGTGGAGTATTTCGTCTCCTATTACGACTACTACCAGCCCGAGGCCTACGTGCCGCGCTCGGACACCTATATCGAGAAGGAATCCTCGATCAACGAGCAGATCGACCGGATGCGCCACGCCGCCACCCGCGCCCTGCTCGAACGCGACGACGTCATCATCGTCGCCTCGGTCTCCTGCATCTACGGTATCGGATCGGTCGAGACCTATACGGCGATGACCTTCCAGATGGCGATCGGCGACCGGCTCGACCAGCGCCAGCTGCTCGCCGACCTCGTCGCCCAGCAATACAAGCGCCGCGACATGGACTTTCAGCGCGGCAGCTTCCGGGTCAGGGGCGACACCATCGAGATCTTCCCCGCCCATCTGGAGGATCGCGCCTGGCGCATTTCGCTGTTCGGCGACGAGATCGAGACGATCCAGGAGTTCGACCCGCTCACCGGCCAGAAGACCGACGACCTGAAATCCGTCAAGATCTACGCCAACTCCCATTATGTCACGCCGCGTCCGACCCTCAACCAGGCCGTGAAATCGATCAAGCAGGAGCTGAAACACCGGCTGGTGGAGCTGGAAAAGGCCGGTCGCCTCCTGGAAGCCCAGCGGCTGGAACAGCGCACCCGCTTCGACATCGAGATGATCGAGGCCACCGGCTCCTGTCCCGGCATCGAGAACTATTCGCGCTATCTCACCGGCCGCCAGCCCGGCCACCCGCCGCCGACCCTGTTCGAATATCTGCCCGACAACGCCCTGGTCTTCATCGACGAATCCCACGTCACCGTGCCGCAGATCGGCGCCATGTATCGCGGCGATTTCCGCCGCAAGGCGACGCTGGCCGAATACGGCTTTCGGCTGCCGTCCTGCATGGACAATCGGCCGCTCCGCTTCGAGGAGTGGAACGCCATGCGGCCGCAGACCGTCGCGGTCTCGGCCACCCCCTCCTCCTGGGAGATGGAGGAGGCCGGGGGCGTCTTCGCCGAGCAGGTGATCCGCCCCACCGGGCTGATCGACCCGCCGGTGGAGATCCGCCCGGCCCGCTCCCAGGTCGACGATCTCATCGGCGAAATCCGCGAGGTGGTCGCCAAGGGCTACCGGGTGCTGTGCACCGTGCTGACCAAGCGCATGGCCGAGGACCTCACCGAATATCTGCACGAGCAGGGCATTCGCGTGCGCTACATGCATTCCGACATCGACACGCTGGAGCGCATCGAGATCATCCGCGACTTGCGCCTCGGCGCCTTCGACGTCTTGGTCGGCATCAATTTGCTGCGCGAGGGCCTCGACATTCCCGAATGCGGGCTGGTCGCCATTCTCGATGCCGACAAGGAGGGCTTCCTGCGCTCCGAGACCTCGCTGATCCAGACCATCGGCCGCGCCGCCCGCAATATCGACGGCAAGGTGATCCTCTATGCCGACCGGGTCACCGGCTCGATGGAGCGGGCGATGGCCGAGACCAGCCGCCGCCGCGAGAAGCAGGAGGCCTACAATACCGAGCACGGCATCACCCCGGAATCGGTGAAGGCGCATATCGCTGACATTCTCGATTCCTATTACGAAAAGGACCATGTCCGCGTCGATGTCGGCCCCGGCGCCAGGGAAGGCGCCCTCGTCGGCAACAACCTCAAATCCCATCTCCAGCATCTGGAAAAGCAGATGCGCGACGCCGCCGCCGATCTCGACTTCGAAACCGCCGCGCGGCTCCGCGACGAGATCAAGCGCCTGCAGGCCAAGGAGCTGGAATTCGGACCCGATATGGGCCGTGGCGGCCTGCCGGGCGACGGCGACGCAGAAGCTGCTTCTTCTCCCCGTCGGGGGTCCGCAGGACGGGGCGAGACCGGTGGCTCGTCCCCGGGCGGTCCCGGCAGGGGGGTGAGGGGGCCCGAGCCCAGCGAGGCAGACGACACCCTCGCCACCGCCGCCGCGATGGAGGAGGACTCGATCTCCCCGGTCACCGGCCGTTCCAAGCACGGCCGCAAGACCAAGCGCGACCGCGCCCCCGCCGGCGGCGAACGGTTTGGCCCGCGCGGCGAACCGCTGAAACCGCGCGGCCAGGGCTCCGACCGCCGCCCGGCGCCGCTGGCCCGTCCGCCAAGACCGGACACGGATGCGGGCGCCGACATCTCAGCTTCGTCATCCTCGGGCCTGACCCGAGGACCCATTCCTCAAACCGATAAGCCCCAAACCGGTGCGGAATCCGGCCAATCCTACTTCCAGAAACCCTCGCTGGACGATATGGGGCCCGGCACCGACACGCCGACACCGGCGCGCTCATCCTTATTCCGCAAGAACAGCCTCGACGAAATGACCGTCGGCCGCACCGAAAAGCCGGCCGGCAAAACACCGCCGACGAAGCCGAAGCCGGACGTGACGGGCGCGGCCCCCTCCGACGACTCCCCTGCCCCGATCCGGCGCGAGCGCATCGGCCGCGGCTCCTACGAGGACCCGGCCGACGAGAAACGCCGCAAGCGCCGGCCCGGCAAGACCGGCCGACCGGGGCAGTAGGGAGCGAACAGCGCGTCGTTGGGCTTCGGATAACCGTTTCTTCGTCATCCCGGCCTTGAGCCGGGATCCACTCCATCCCGTTCGAACCGCCAATCCGTCACCGAACGGGATGGGGATAAAAGTCGCGGCATGGATCCCGGCTCAAGGCCGGGATGACGAAGCGGAGAAGTGCGTCGACCAACCACCCACGCCGGCGGTAGAAAAACCGCGACACCGCGCCTATTCTCAGACCGAACTGGTATGGGAGCGATCATGACCCGACTTGAACAGATCGAACAGGACGTCGCCGGCCTGTCTCCCGACGAGTTGGCCCGGTTTCGCGATTGGTTCGAGGCCTACGCCGCCGAGCGCTTCGATGCGGCGCTCGCAGCCGATGCCGAGGCTGGCCGGCTCGACGCCTTGGCCGGCGCCGCGTTAAAGGATTTCCGCGCCGGCCGGTCGCGCCGCCTTTGATCTATTCCACCGCTGCGTCATTCTCGGCAGGCCTATGGCACACTGTAGTATGCGAAACTGATTTTCGAAAAAACACCGGCATCGCTGGATCATATCCCCAGAGCTCTCACGCCGCTACACGCTTGACAGGCATGAAGATACGGAAATAAGCTCAAATTAGATAGATCAGATAAAAATGCCGTCACCAAGAGATCTTTAATGATAAACCGCGTCCGATATGTTAATTTTAAACGATATAGTGATATAACTCTTGATTTGAACAAAAAGATTACAGTTCTCGTCGGCCCAAACAGCTCTGGAAAATCTTCATTATTAAAGGGAATTTTGGCATTCAAGCAGACGTATGAGGATCCGACCGACCACACGGGATTTGTATCGGAAGGCAAATACGTCGACATTGGTCATTTTGACGAATATGTTCGTAATCACGACAGCGACGAGAAGGTTACTTTTGTTTTTGAGGTCGAAGGATTTCTTAGACCTGTATTTCGCCCAAGCATTTTGAGGAATATTAATCGCGCATTTATTTCAATATCTCACCGAGAGGACCCGCAAACACGCCACGGTCGAGTGGAGGAGTACTCTGTTTATTTAAGCTCGGACGCCAATGATGAAATTCAAGATTTAAAAAATTTATCTCTCTTTATTAAATACCATAGAATGCAGAAGTCTGAGGAGGCATTCAAGATAGAGATGTCCGACGAGCTGCTATCGGCCGTTGAACAAAGTCGAAATCGCCCAAGATCGATGTCAGATGGATCATCGAATCAGGACATACCTTCAATTTCTGCTCAACGCTTCAATCGCGGCGACTTACAAGCACAGCGTGACAACCAACGCGGAATGCTTACGCAGATCGTTAGAGGTGGTTACGATGAGAGCGTCGATGCAATTCAGTTTCTGGAACGTCTTGTAATTCAGCCTATCCACACGAAACTTGCAGAAGACCTAAATCAGAGGTTTTTTGCGTTGGCTGCACTTCGAGAAAAGCCAGCTCGCTCCGTAAAACGGACCGACGAGCGGCGAACTGTTGGCAGCGCAGGCGAGAACACCGCATCTGTATATTTTTCACTCAGGCAGCGTGCTATTAAAGCAGGCGCACGTAATTCGTCAGTACGGGAAAATTTTGCTAAGCTTGACGGTTGGTTTAATGCTCTAAAACTTGGAAAAGATATCGAAATCAATAGCTGGCGCGATCTCATCGATATGCGAACCCGCACGCATGATGCAGCAAAGAGGAGCGATTCGGTCGTAGATATCGGCGTGGGCTTCTCTCAAGCCTCGCCTGTGCTTGTTCAATTAGCCGCGATGCCTGATGATGCCATGCTGATCATGGAGCAGCCAGAGCTTCATCTATATCCGTGGGCGCAGTCAAAACTAGGGCAAATATTTTGTGATGAGGTTCAAAACACCCACAAACGAATTGTCCTTGAGACCCATAGCGAGCATATTATTGGCGGTATACAACTCCATATTAGCGGAAACAGAAAACGTGGAAGCGGCTTGAAGCCATCGGATATACAGATCTTATATGTTGATACGAATTCAAAAATTGTTAAACTTGAAATCGATGAGTATGGAGAATTCACAACTGAATGGCCAGCAGGCTTTTTTGATCAAACTATTCAGACTTATCGAAAAATTTTACAGAATAAGATTGACTAATGGGACCAACCATAGGGACTGAAGAGCGATTTTTGATCAACCTTTTGCAGGGTAATCTTGATACGAGATTATTGGGCGGTAACTGCTCACCTGGTTGGCAATCTGGCTTGATTTGAGGGCTTGGATGTGAGTCAAGATTCCCATGACTCGCCCGCGCCGATGCACGCTGACCGACGCCGAGAAGGA
>NZ_JAYXIH010000021.1:0-78511 GCF_036016755.1 Aurantimonas sp. A3-2-R12
GATCTCTGGCGTGCAGTCGGCAACATCTGCGACCTGTTCGAGCCCGAAGAATGTTGGAACTACCTCAAGGCCGCTGGCTATGTTGCTGATTAATCGCCTGACGCTCTAGGCCGCCAGGAGTGGTCCAAGTGACCTGCGGGCCGGTTTTATCGATCTCGGCCTGCCTATCGGGTCTTCGTCGGCGGTGTTTACGGCATCTGCAGCGCGGCAATTCCTTCTTGGCGGACAGCCTTTCTCCCTTTTCGGGAAAGGCCAGCGCCATATCTCGGGATGTCTAGTCAATCGTTCGGCCAGTCTTTCGGTCGGCGCGTGAGTCGGACAGGTGATTTGACAGTGAACGAGAGCCTTGAGGTCGGGCGGTTGCGGCATTCATGATCCGCGTACTCTCCTACAACATCCACCGCTGCATCGGGACGGATCGCAAGCTGTCGCCGGAGCGGATCGCCGAGGTCATTGCCGAGTGCAACGCGGATATCGTCGCGCTTCAGGAGGTCGATGTCGGCCGCAGGCGGACAGGGGCGGCCGATCAGGCGGCTGACATCGCGCGCCTCCTCGGGATGATGACCCACTTCCATCCGGCGCTCACCGTCCAGGAAGAACAGTATGGCGATGCGATCCTGACGCGGCGTCCGTCACGGTTGATGCAAGCCGGGCCGCTGCCGGGACTTGCGGGGCGGCCGAACCTGGAGCCCCGTGGCGCGTTGTGGGTGTCCGTGGATGTGGCGGGAAAGGAGTTGCAGGTGATCAATACCCATTTCGGTCTCAATGGCGGCGAACGCTTGCGTCAGGCCGAGACCGTGCTGGGCGGCGATTGGCTGGCGCATCCCCGGTGCCAGGATCCCGCCGTCCTGATAGGCGACTTTAATGCGGTCCCACGGTCGCGAGCCTACCGGCGGCTGGCGCAAGATCTGTCGGAAGCGCGCCATCTGGCCGGGAATTGCGATCCGGGCGCGACCTTCCCGAGCCGGCTGCCGCTACTGCGTATCGATCACGCCTTCCTGCGTGGCGCCGTCTCCGTTCGATCCGTGAGGAGCATCCGGACGCCGCTGACGCGAGTCGCCTCCGATCACCTGCCGCTGCTGCTCGAACTCGAACTGACACCGTCGCCGCCCGTCAATGGAGCCACTCGATGACCGATACAGTCGACGAGGATCGCGCGGTTGCGGGATCGGATGAAGACTCGCAGGGCGAGGCGATCTCGTGGCGCATATGGCTGATGCGCGGGATGGTCGTGGCGGGAATGCTGCTGGCGGGCTGGCTGCTCTACCGCACGCTGGGCCGCTACAGCTTCGACGAACTCGTCCAGTCGGTGACGTCGTTTCCGCTCGGCCGGCTCGCGAGCGCCGGACTATTCGCCGCCGCGAGCTATCTTTGTCTCACCGGCTTCGACGCCCTCGCGGTTCGTTACGTCGGCAAGCGCCTGGCTTATCCGCGTGTCGCGCTTACCTCGTTCGTCTCATTGTCATTGGGGCACAGCATCGGCTTCGCTGGCCTCAGCAGCGGTGCGATCCGCTACCGTTTCTATTCCAGATGGGGCCTTTCGGCCGTGGATGTTTCCAAGATCATTCTATTTTCGGGAATGACGGTCGGGGTCGGCCTGGCTACGCTCGGCGGGATATCGATCCTGCTGCGTCCGGCGCTGGCGGCCAAGCTGATCGGTGTCTCGCAACCGCTTGTCCTGGCATTGGGCATCGGATCCTTGGCCGCGACGGCTCTCTACCTCGTTGCCGCAGCCTTCGTCAAAGGCCGTCTGCGTATCCGGAAATGGACGCTGGAGATGCCCGATCTTCGGCTTGCGCTGGCCCAGGTCGCTGTCGGCAGCCTGAATTTCGCGCTGGTGGCGGCATGCCTTCACCAGGCGCTCAGCGCCGTCACCGAAGTGCCCTATCTGACCGCCGCCACGGCATTCGTACTGGCCAATATGGGCGTCCTCATCACGCATGTACCCGGCGGTCTCGGCATTATCGAGGCCGTGGTCGTGTACCTGCTGCCACAGGCAAACGTGATCGGGGCGCTTCTGGTCTTCCGCTTCGTCTATTTTCTTGCCCCGCTCGTCATCGGCAGCATCGTGTTCGCGGTGACCGAACTGGTCTGGCGCGGCAAGGCGTCAAAGGACGTGTCGGCAGAGAGGTGACTACCGCTTGTGCCACAGCCAGCTTGACAGGTTGAACGGCCGGGTTGGATCGAGCAAGCTGGTGAAGGGAATGCGCCGCGACGGTCCGCGATCCGACATCGCCGCGAAGGGACGGAGCCGCCCGGCATCATTCAACCGATCGATCGCCCGCACCAGCGATCCCTCCGCAGCGATCGCTTCGGCGACACGTGAGGGATCGACCGCAAGATGTTCGCCGACAAGCTGGTTTCGTAGCCGCTCGATCGCCTGGCGGGACGGCGTGTCGTTTGCCTCGACGCCGATATCGCATTCGGTGTCGAGCCCGAGCGAGCGGTTGTTGAGATTGGAAGAGCCGACCCTGAGAAAGCTGTCGTCAACGACGATCAGCTTGGCGTGGATCAGGATTTCAGCGTCATCGCGGCTTCCATCCGACAGCGGATAGAAGACCCGCAGCCGCTTGAACCGATCGGCCTTGCGCAGGCGGCGAATGAGCCGATCGCGATTCAAGCCCATGGCGATCTGTTCGATGAACCCGTTGAGGGTCTGTGTCGTCACGATGACGATTTCGGGGCCGTCGGCTCGCGCCAGCGCCTTAGCCAGGATGCCGGCGACCATCGGCGCCGCGAGATATTGCGTCTCGATGTAGATGGTATGCCGCGCGGCCGACAGCGCGTCGGCGATCAGGGCCGCCACCTCGTGCACAGGTGAATGGCCGTTCCAGCCGGGCAGGGTACAGGCGACGCCGAGGGGAACGTTTTCGAAGTCGGGGGCGACGTCCTTCGGCCAGAGGTCGACCCGGTCGCTCAGCGGGGCAAGGTCTTCCTTCGTCGCTCGGCACCAACGCAACCGAGCGATGTCGGCCACCTGCGCCGCGGCATCCGAATCGACCACCATCTGCATGTCGTGAACCGGCCTGTAGTTTTCGCCATCGGCACGGCGTGCCGGATCGTCCGGCGCATGGCCGGGACTGTCCCAACGCTCGACGGTAAGGTCGATACCGCCGGCGAATGCCAGACTGTCGTCGATGCTGACGATCTTCTGGTGATGCGCGGCATAGAGCGGGTGATCGCTGTCGAGACGCACGGTGATACGGGGGTGGTCTTGCCAATCCGCGCCGAAGATCAGATCCATCGAACTGCCGGGAGCGTGTGCCAGCGCCACGCTCCAGACGAGGATTCGAACTTCCAGCTCCGGGTTGGCTTCCACCAACTCCCGCAACAGTGGACCCAGGGCATCGTGCCCATTCCCGTCTTCTCCGCGCCGCAAGTGAATATGCCCGTCGAAATCCCAGCCGACGATGAAGATCGACCGCCGCGCCATGCGCAGAGATTCCGCCAGGCGCGGAAAATACTCACTCCCATCGACCAGAAGAGCGGCGCGGCGGGTGAGCGTGACATCGCGGCAATTGCGCCCCGCCTTCAGAATTCGGGTCACGGGCTCGCTCGTTTGGCCGGAAGCGATGGATTGTCCTGTGTCGTCGAGATTCTGCATGAGTTCCTGAGCCGTGCCATTGTCCGCTTCGCTCATAACAGCCACTGCGCCCTCTGCCATCCCGGATGCGCCATTTTCAGTGATTTACAGTGAAGCTCCGATAGTCAGCCATGACATCGGTTCTCTCGCTGGGATCGATCATGCGAAGGCGGAGCGGTCCGCCGCCACGATCTCGCGGATGAAATCCGCCACGGCGGCGATGCGGCGGACGTCCCGGACGCTCTCGTGATAGACCAGCCAGTAGGCCCGGTGGATGGTCTGCTCCGGCAGCACGCGGACAAGGTCCGCGCGCCCAGCGGCCATGAAGCCGTGCAGAATGCCGATGCCGGCGCCGGCGGCCACCGCCTCGGTCTGGCCCAGCGCGCTCGACACCTCGAAACGCGACGGCCACTCGGCGGTGATGTCGCCGTAATAGGCCAATTTCGGACTGTAGAGCAGGTCCTCGACGGCGCCGACAAGGCGGTGAACGGCGAGGTCCGCGAGCGTGCGCGGCTCTCCGTGTTCGGCGAGATAGGCCGGGGTGGCGTAAAGCCCGAGCGCATAGTCGGTGAGCTTGGCGGCGACCAGACGTCCGGCGTCGGGTCGTTCGATGGTGATGGCGATGTCGGCTTCGCGGCGCGACATCGAAAAAGCCCGCGGCACCGGGACCAGTTGCACGGTGAGGTTCGGATGGCGCTCGGTCAATTGCCAGAGTCGGGGGGCGAGGAAGGCAGTGCCGAAGCCGTCCGGCGCGCCAACCCGCACGGTGCCGGACAGCGCGATGTCGGTGCCGCCGACAGCGGCGCGGGCGGTGAGCATAGCCGCTTCCATGCGCTCGGCCTGTTCCAGAAATGCCCGGCCGGTGTCGGTGAGTTCGCAGCCGTTCGGCCGGCGAACCAGAAGCCGGGCGCCGAAGGCCGTCTCCAGCGCCGTCAGCCGTCGCCCGACGGTTGCGTGGTTCAGTTCCAGCCGCCGCGCTGCGGCCAGAATCTGCCCGGCCCGCGCCACCGCCAGAAACAGCCGGACGTCATCCCAATTCATGCCCATTCGCTCTGCTCCGGCCTGATGGACGTTACTTTTCGCACAACGGATGCGCGATGCGAAGGATTGGCTTTTCGCCCGTGCCGCGCGAGATAGACGGCAAGACGAACTCATGAGGAGGAACGACATGGAACAGATCGGTCACTACATTGGCGGCAAGCGCGTCGCCGGCACCAGCGGACGCACCGCCGACGTGTTCAATCCGGCGACTGGCGAGGTCCAGGCCAAGGTCGCGCTGGCGAGCGCCGACGAGCTTCGCACCGCCGTCGAGAACGCCAAGACGGCCCAGCCGGCCTGGGCGGCGACCAACCCGCAGCGTCGCGCCCGCGTGATGATGAAGTTCGTCGAACTGCTCAATCGCGACATGGACAAGCTCGCCGAGGCGCTGTCGCGCGAGCACGGCAAGACCATCCCCGACGCCAAGGGCGACGTACAGCGCGGGCTCGAGGTCGTCGAGTTCTGCATCGGCCTCCCGCACCTTCTGAAGGGTGAATTCACTGAAGGCGCCGGCCCCGGCATCGACATCTATTCGATCCGCCAGCCGCTCGGCGTCGTCGCCGGCATCACCCCGTTCAATTTTCCGGCGATGATCCCGATGTGGAAGTTCGCGCCGGCGATCGCCTGCGGCAACGCCTTCATCCTCAAGCCGTCGGAGCGCGATCCGTCGGTGCCGATCATGCTCGCCGAACTGATGGTCGAGGCGGGGTTGCCGGAGGGTATTCTCAACGTCGTCAATGGCGACAAGGGCGCGGTCGACGCGATCCTCGACGACCCTGACATCCAGGCCATCGGCTTCGTCGGCTCGACCCCGATCGCCCAGTACATTTATTCGCGCGGCTGCGCCAACGGCAAGCGCGTCCAGTGCTTTGGCGGCGCCAAGAACCACATGATTATCATGCCCGACGCCGACATCGACAAGGCGGCCGACGCGTTGATCGGCGCCGGCTACGGCGCGGCTGGCGAGCGCTGCATGGCGGTCTCGGTCGCGGTGCCGGTCGGCGAGGAGACCGCGAACCGGCTGGTCGAAAAGCTGATCCCGAGGGTCGAGGCGTTGAAGATCGCTCCGTATACGGCCGGCGACGACGTCGACATGGGACCGCTGGTCACCGGCGAGGCGAAAAAGCGCGTTTTGGGCCTCATCGATCGGGGCGTCGAGGAGGGCGCAAAGCTTGTCGTCGACGGTCGCGGCTTCAAGATGCAGGGCTATGAGGACGGGTTCTTCGTCGGCGCCTGCCTGTTCGACGACGTCACCCGCGACATGGACATCTACAAGACCGAGATCTTCGGCCCCGTCCTGTCGGTGGTGCGCGCCAAGAACTACGAGGAAGCCCTATCGCTGCCGATGGAGCACGAATACGGCAACGGCGTCGCGATCTACACCCGCGACGGCGACGCGGCGCGCGACTTCGCCAGCCGCATCAATATCGGCATGGTCGGCGTCAACGTGCCGATCCCGGTGCCGCTCGCTTATTACACCTTCGGCGGCTGGAAGGCCTCCGGCTTCGGCGATCTCAACCAGCATGGCCCCGACGCTTTCCGCTTTTACACCCGGACCAAGACGGTGACCCAGCGCTGGCCGTCGGGCATCAAGGACGGCGCCGAATTCAACTTCAAGGCCATGGGCTGATCGCGATATCAAGATCATGCATGCGAACGGGCGCTCCAGGGCGCCCGTTTTTAGTCGAGACGCCCGCCGTCATGCGACGCAGCGGATCAGACCGTTTCGAAGCGATAGACGCTGCGATGGCGATAGGTTTCGCCGGGGCGAAGCACGGCTGGAGGAAAGTCCGGCCGGTTCGGCGAATCCGGCCACCCTTGCGGCTCCAGTGCCGCCGCCGCCCGGCTGCCGATGGGGCGGCCGGCAAGGTCAAGCACGGTGCCGTCGAGCTTTGCCCCGTTGTAGACCTGCAGGCCCGGCTCGGTGGTCGCCAGCCGCATCCGCACGCCGCTGCGCGCTGAGGCGAGTGTTGCTACCGGCCGAGGTTCCGACGTGATGCCGCGCGCCAGACAGAAATTGTGGTCCAGCGGGTCGGGCGCGTCGCGAAGTGGTTTGGCTTGGCGAAAATCGAATAGGGTTCCCGCCACCGGCAAGATCCGTCCGTCCGGCAGGGCCCCGGCGTCGATCGGCAGATAGTGGTCGGCCGCGACGTCGAGCCGATGGTCGCGGATGTCGCCGTCGCCGTCGAGATTGAAGTACAGATGCGATGTCAGATTGACGACGGTCGTGCGGTCGGTTTCGGCCTCGTAGGTGATCGTCAATGCGGCGTCATTTGAAACGGCAAATGTCGCGCGAGCCTCGACCCGCGCCGGATAGCCTTCCTCGCCGTCTTGGGACACATAGGCGAGCGTGACGCTATCCTTTCGGCGCTCTTCGATGGCCCATGACCGCACCGAAAAGCCGGTCGGCCCGCCATGGAGATGATTGGGCGGATCGTTGCACGCGAGCCGATGTGCTTCGCCTTCGATTTGAAGATGTCCCGCGCCAATCCGATTGGCGAAACGGCCAATGGTGGCGCCAAAATATTCGTCGTTTCCGGCTTGATAATATCCAAGGTCGCGGACGCCGAGGATCAGCGAATGAGAAATTCCCTGCAGATAAATCGAGCGGATCGCTGCCCCGGTCGTAACGATTTCGGCTGACAGAGCACCGCTGTCGATATGCACGCTCTCCCGCAAGGCCGATTCTCCGTGCTCTTCCCGATGTTCTTCCCGCGACGGCCTCAACGAGAAGCGCGCGCGTCGAAGTTAACCAGATCCCGGAGCGCTTGGCGCCGCGCCTTCGCGGCCTGTGAATCAGCGGAGTCGGCGCAGTTTCTGAGCGAGAATTTCACCGACATGCATCAAAGACCGGTTGAGCGCGGCGATATCCCCTGACGGGATGGAAGTCGCCAGATCGTCTTCCAGACGGTGCCAGATATCGCGAATGGCGACCTGCGCCTCCTCGCCCATCGGTGTCAGCTGAACCATGGTCTGTCGGGCGTCTCGGATATTGGGCGTGCGCGCCACCAGCCCTCTATCGATCAGCCTGTCGAGCATCTTCGATACCGTTGAAGGTCGGACCGACAACCGGTCGGCGAGCATCGACACGCTCGTCGGATTGGCCGGGTCAAGGCTGTCCAGCAATTGATCCTGGCCGGGATGAAGACCAATTTCGGCCAGCAGCAGCGCCTGAAAGGCGCGTGTCGATTTCGCAATCGAAAGAAGCGAGGGGAGGATGGCCAATGACTGGCCGGCATCCATTCTGGCTTCCGATACAAGGGGGACTGTTATGTTCATATCCATGCTGGTTTATTGACCGATAGCCGGCCATCAATCTTTTAACTAGTTTATGAACGAAACTGGAATCGTAAGGGTTCCTTGTCGGCGCCTCTTGGCGAATTTTTTCGGCCGAGGCTCGCCATGTCGCGCGTGGCGGTGGCTTTGCCCGAAATGCGGACACGGAAGGAATGGACTTATGGCGGATGTGCGGGTCATCTGCGCGATCGGTCGCAGCGGACAGCTTGGCCTTGGCGGGCAGTTGCCATGGGAGGGGCGGCCGGAGCGGGTCTTTACCGAGGACGTCGAGCGTTTTTTCGAGATCACCCGCGGCCATGTGCTGATCGCCGGACCGAAGACGGTCGCCTCCTTTCCAAGCTTTGCCAGGAACGACCGGGTCATCGTCGAGATTCGCTCGTCGGATGATCCGCAGGAGGTGCTCTCCCGCTTTCCCAACCGCGTCGTTTATGTGGGGGGAGGGCCAGCCGTCTGGGATGTCTACGCGCCTTATGTCCGGCACTGGGACATCAATACGCTGCCCTATGACGGCGAAGCCGACACCTGGTTCAATCCGGCCTGGCTCGTGGCGGCCGGCAACCGGCGAGGCTGAGCCATGGGGCCGAGTGGAGCGCCGTCTCCGTCAGTGCGGCTCGACGACGGCGCTCAGCGCCCGCGGATCGATGCCGCATTCGCCTGCGATGGCCTGGCATAGCCCGATCATCAAAGGGGTGAGCGAACCATCCGTCTGTCCGATGGTCGACGGATCGAGCGTCGCGGGGGAGACCAGTCGTAGGCTGTTGGTCAGGAACACCGTGGCGCCCGCAAGATCGGCAAGCCCGAGCGAGCGTTCGCGAACGGCAAGGCCGAATTCTCCGGCATGAGCGAGAACCCAGCGGCGGGTGATCCCGTCGAGAACGCCGTCGGCGAGCGGCGGGGTCGACAGTTCCCCGTCCTTGAGCACGAAGACGTTGGCGAGCGCGGAGCACGCGACGCGATCCTTGGTGTTGAGGAACAAAGCCTCGTCGACGCCCACCTGCCGGGCCGCGTGATTGGCAAGGACCGCATCGAGATACGCCAGTGATTTCACCCGCGTGGTGGGCGAGGTTTCATTGCGCCGGATCGAGGAAACATCCAGGCGGATCGTCGAGAACATCGCGCTCGGCGTCAGCGGCGCGGACGAGCCGAGAAGGGTCGGACGCGGGTCCGGGGGGAGGGCGATGCCACGTGGTCCCGGCCCGCGCGTGACCGTCAGCCGGATCGAGCCGTTGACCTGTCGCTCCGCCAGCGCGGACATGGCGGCTTGTATATCCTTTCGGGCCACCGGGATTTCCAGACGTCCGGCGGCGCCGGCAAGACGGTCGAGATGCTCGCCCATGCGGAACACCCGGCCGCCGAGAACCAGCGCCGTATCGAAGACGCCGTCCGCGAGGAGCAGCCCGCGGTCGTTCGCGGCGATCGCGCCGTCGCACGGGGCGAAGGCGCCGTTAAGCCAGATGTCGGTCATGCCAGGCCTCAGCGAGGGTCAGGAAGTTCTTAAAGATCAGTTCGCCCTGTTCGCTCAGCACCGATTCAGGGTGAAACTGGATGCCGTAGGTCGGGTCCGCGCGATGGGAAAGCGCCATGATCTCGCCTTCCGCCGAGCGCGCGTCGACACGCAGGCTCTCCAGCATCGCCGGTGTCTCCTCAACGATCAACGAATGGTAGCGCCCCACAGTCGTCGGGCTTGGCATTGTCTCGAACAAGCCCGTCGCACCATGATGGAGTTCCGAGGCCCGGCCGTGCATCGGCTTCATCGCGCGAATCACGGTGCCGCCGAAGACCTCGCCGATCACCTGATGGCCGAGACAGACGCCGAGGATGGGAAGGCGGCCGGAGAATGCGCGAACCAGATCGCGTGAGATTCCCGCCTCGGCCGGCGTGCAGGGGCCGGGGGAAACGATGATGGACGTCGGCCGAAATGCCTCGATGTCGGCCAATGTCAGCGAGTCGTTGCGCACGACCCGCGTCTGGCCGCCCAGTCGGTCGAGATAGCGGGCGACGTTGAAAACGAAGCTGTCGTAATTGTCGATAACGAGGATCATTCGGCATCGTCCTCGAACGCCGCGAGGACGCGGGTCGCCTTGGTGAAGGTTTCCTCGTATTCGGCTGCGGGGTCGGACAGGACGGTGATGCCGCCACCGGCGGCGAGGCGTGCCTTGCCGTTGGCGAAGCTGACCGTGCGGATGGCGATATTGAGATCCATCGCGCCGTCGAAGCCGAGATAGCCGATAGCGCCGCAATACGGGCCTCGCGCGGTCTTCTCGATCTCGGTGATGATGTCGATCGCACGGATCTTCGGTGCTCCGGTGATCGAACCGCCGGGAAAGGTCGCGGCGAGGAGATCGCCCGCGGTTACGCCGTCGCGCAGGCGCCCGGTGACGACCGAGACGAGGTGATGCACCGACGCGTAGCTTTCCAGGCCGCAGAGCACAGGCACCGCGACGGAATCGGCTTCGCACACACGCGACAGGTCGTTGCGCAGAAGATCGACGATCATCACGTTCTCGGCGCGGTCTTTCTCGGAAGCCAGCAGCGCCGCCGCGAGTGCCTGGTCCTCGGTTGGGTCGGCCGCGCGTTTCGCTGTGCCCTTGATCGGGCGGGTCTCAACTGCGCGGCGATCGAGCTTGAGGAACCGCTCCGGCGAGGACGAGGCGATGGCGAGATCAGGATAGTCGAGGAAGGCACCAAAGGGGGCGGCATTGCTGCGCCGCAGCTTGAGATAGAGCTGAAACGGATCGAAGCCGTCCGGCAGGGTTGCTTCGAAGGTCTGGGCGATGTTGGCCTGATAGATATCACCGGCGAGGATGTAGTCGCGCACCCGTTCGATCGCCGCGTGATAGTCGGCGGCGAAGAAGTTCGAACGCCAGTCGAGAGCGGGTGCCGACGAGCCAGAGGATGCGGATGCCGGTGTCGCGAGCGCCGCCTTGTACGCCGCGATCCGCGCATGTGCGTGACGCTCGCGGTTCGCCTCGTCGGCGGGATGGCCGGACGCGATGATGAAGGCCCGATCGTCGACGAGATCGAACGCAAGAATCGTGTCGTAGAGGTTGAGCCGCAGGCTCGGCACCTCCGGATCGAGATCCGGCGGCGTTGCGAGCCGCTCCAGATGATGCGCGAACTCATAGCCGATGAACCCGATGATGCCGCCCTGGAACGGCGGCAGGCCGGCGACCGCCTCGGTGCGATACTGCCGCAGGGTCGCATCCAGCGCGGCCAATGGGGCACCTTCGAGCCGGCGTCCGTCCAGCATCGCGCCGCCCGCGTCGACGGCGAAGCGGGCGAAAGGCGAAGCTGCGACATAGGCGTAGCGGCCCAGCGTTGCGTGCCGCATGGCGCTGTCGAGAAAGGCGAGGCCGCCGAGCGGCCTGAGGCGGGCCGCCGCGACGTCCGGCGCCAGGGGATCGATCTCTTCGTAGACCATGACGGCAATTGCCCAGAAGCGCGTGCGCGCGTCAAACGGGGCCGCAGCCGCACTAACGATCGGGGCTGACCGCAACCCGAATGGGACAACGCATCGGGCTCGACCTGTCGTTCAGCCTTTCCCGACGGAATACGATGGGAGTGTCCGCATCACCATACCGGGAAAAACGGCCACATGCCGGACCGGTGGCGAACACGCCTGCTTTATCACCCTTGGTGCCCGGCACCTGCTGCTCCAGATAGGGGTGAGGATCGTCATGTTATTGGAGGCAGTTATGCGCGCCACCATCCTATTGCTGGGCATTCTCGTCGGCCTTGCCGGCTGCAATGCCGGTACGCCCTATCCCAATCTATCGCCGATTGCCGGCGCGCAGGTCTCGGCAAACCCCAACTCACGGGGAACGGAGGCCTTCTGCCAGCAATATGGACGCCAGACGGCGGGAAACAGTTACGAGGGCAGGATCGATCGGGACGAAGACAGCATCGGCGCGGATCTTCTCTATCGGCAGCAGGCGCGAGACGACGGCGCTGCAGCCTACCGACGCTGTCGCGCCGGTCGCGTCAACTGACGACCACCATCGGCTCCAAGGCCATGAAGGCGCTACCCCTGCCGGTCTTGGCGGCGCGGCGTTAGACCGCTCTACGGCCGTTTTGTGGATGTTTCGATCGACGGCGGGCCGGTCGGAAACCTACCGCTACGTCGGATTAGTCATGTTTATTTAAAGCGCTATTAATGCGTCCGCTGTAAATTGCCCGTGATTATCTGTCGGGTGAGAGCGTTATGCGTATGATCAAGAAATTTGCGGATAGCCAATCGGGTAATTTCGCGATCATGGCGGCATTGCTGGCCATTCCCTTGTTTGGAGCGATGGGGCTTGCCGTCGATTATTCGGCGGCGCTGAGCAACCGGAGCGTGATGCAGGACGCCGCCGACAGCGCTGCGCTGGCGACTGTGAAGGCGGCCGGACTGAAGTTCAGTAAATTGAGCGTATCCGAAAAGGCGGCGTTGATCGCCGAAGGCAAGTCGTTCTTCGCATCGAACGAACAGATCAACGCTGTTTCCGTGGCAATTTCTATCAACCAGGCCGAGCGCAGCGTCACGGTTACCGGTACATATGACTATCCGCTGGCGTTTCCGATCTTCGGGCAAAGCTTTCCGATGGAGGTGTTGGCGAAGGCCGTCGTCGGGCCCCTGCGGTCGAGTTACTGCATGATCGGCCTATCGCAAACCGCGTCGAAGGCGATTTCCTTCGGCGGATCGTCCGACTTTATCGGTCCTCAATGCTCGGTCCACTCCAACTCGATATCCAGCAGTGCGCTTTTCCAATCCGGGGCGGGTACCGCCAAGGCTAAGGATTTTTGCGCCGTTGGGGGCGGGTCGGGTCAATTCTCGCCGAAAGTGACGGGTGGCTGCGATCCTGTGGAAGACCCCTATGCGGATCTGCCGATGCCGGCGAAAACAGGGACCTGCCTGTCCAGCAACGCGTCGCTGGGCGACGGTGACTTCACACTCCAGCCCGGCCGCTATTGCGGCGGCTTGAAGGCTCCGTCCTCGGCCAATATCACGCTGGCGCCGGGGACCTATGTCATTGCCGGTGGCCCCCTCGATCTGTCATCCAAAGCCACACTTTCGGGCACCGGCGTGACCCTGATCTTTGTCGATGACCATTCGTATCCAAAGGTGAATGGCGGCGCCAATCTGAACATCTCGGCGCCGACGACGGGCACCTATGCCGGAATCGCAATGGCCGGACGCAGGGACATCGCCCCCGCCAAGGACGCCACGATTGCCGGCGGCGGATCGGTGAACATCAAAGGAACCGTTTATCTGCCGAAACACAACCTGAAGATCACCGGCAGCGGCGAATTGGGCATCGGCTCCGACCAGATGGCGTTGGTCGCCGATACGATATCCTTCACAGGAAACAGCACGACCACGCTTAAGATGACGTTGAATTCGGACTTCGACAAAGCCGGCTACAAAGGAGACCGGCTTGCGAAGGACTACTCCCCCTTGCTGGTGCAGTAAGGCCATGCCGCGTCTTCCCAAACTCACTCGGCTGCGGAACGATCGATCTGGTGCGACCATCGTCGAGTTCGGGTTGCTGGCGATGCCATTCTTGCTGATCGTCTTTGCCACGATCGAGACGTCGTTGGTTTTTCTCGGCGAATTAACCCTCGATCAGGCGGTCGCCCGTGTCAGCCGTACGGTACGTACCGGCGAGATCCAGGCTGCCAATCTATCGGAGGTGGATTTTCGCAAGCGGTTGTGCGGAAAGGTTGGGTTTCTTCTGGATTGTCAAAAACTCCAAATCGATCTCAAGTCCTATTCGAGCTTTGCGGCAATTCCTTCCTCGTCCCCGGTCAGTGGCGGGAATCTCGACACGACCGGCTTCAGCTATGCGCCGGGCGGTCCCGGTTCGATTGTCGCTCTCCGTGTCTATTACAAATGGCCGATCTACACGGACCTGATGCGTAAATATCTCTCGAATATGGGGGATGGGTCGCACCTCCTCGCGGGGATGGCGGCTTTCCGGACGGAGATGTTTTGATGCGGTTGTTCCGCTCGTTACACAGGCATTGGAAAACTGCCGGCGGGCCGTCTGATGGCGCCAGGGGCCGGCGTGGGAACCCAGGGCGAGGCCGCGCGGGGAAATTCCGCAGTGCGACGGGAGCCGTCGCTGCCGTGGAATTCGCCCTGATCGCTCCGATATTGCTGATGCTCTATATGGCCGGATCGGAAGTCGCCATGGCATTCACGCTCAATCGGAAAATCCAACACACCGCCAGTACGGTGAATGACCTCATCACCCAGGCCCCCGAAACGACCAAAGCCGAGATCGGCGCCATCTTCGCTGTCTCGTCCGCGCTGGTCGCCCCCTACGACGCCACGAAGGTCGCGATCAAGGTGACGTCGGTCAAGATCAATGCCGAGGGCGGCGCGTCCGTCAGTTGGTCCCAGGCAAGAGGGTCCACTCCCGATGCCTCCGGCGGGCCCTTCCAGTTGCCCGCCGACCTTGCCGGCCTACGCAGTCAGTCCCTCTTGGTCGCCTCGACGACCTACCAATATTTGCCGTTTGGAGGGTATGGATTGACTACGCCCTTTGAGATGGGGGGGACGTATTATCTTCGGCCCCGCGTCGGGACCGACGTCATTTGCACCGACTGTTAGGGTCGAATGATGTCGTTCTTATATCGGTGCGTCTTGAAACCGCCACCAAAGACTGCCTACATTCAGTAAATCAGGGCCATTTCGGCACTGATTGTCTGCCCGTGGAAAGGGAAAACGACACTGAGACCTGCGGCTGAAGCGAAGGACGTCTTCGAGACCACTCCTTCTGACGCGCCCGCCACCGATGTTTCGGTCGGCCGGACTGCAATCGATCTCGTGATTTCGAGCCTGGAAGACTCGAAAGGCGAGGACATCATTTCCATTGACATGAAGGGCAAATCGGCACTGGCCGATCACATGGTGATCGTCTCCGGACGATCGCATCGTCATGTGACGGCGGTCGCCGACCACCTGCTTCGCGATCTCAAATCCAACGGCTTCGGGATGGCGAAGGTGGAAGGCCTTCAGAACGGCGACTGGGTGCTGGTCGATACCGGCGACATCATCGTCCATATCTTCCGCCCGGAAGTCCGCAGCTTCTATAACATCGAGAAGATGTGGTCCGTCGGAGATGCCGGAGACGCGACGATCCATTGATCAGCGCGTCATTGTTGGAGTGAGGCTTCGGCCGAGGAAAGGGCTCGGCCGATGCGACTGACGATTGCGGCAATCGGGCGGATGAAAGCCGGCCCGGAACGGATGCTCGCTGACCGCTATCTCGACCGCTTGAAGAAAACTGGCGCGCCGCTGGGGCTCGATTACCAGGGGCTTTCCGAATATCCCGAATCGCGGCTTGGCACCGCACCCGAGCGCAAGCGCGAAGAAGCCCAGCGGCTGCGATCCTCGCTGGCGGAGGGCTCAATTCACCTAATTTTGGATGAGCGGGGCAAAACGCTCTCGTCGGAAGAATTCGCCGCCGCGATCGCCACGTTCCGCGACGACGGCCGCCGCGACCTCGCCTTGCTCATCGGTGGCCCGGACGGTCATGACGACGCCTTGCGGTCCGGCGCGAACCTCGTCCTCTCTCTCGGGCGAATGACGTATCCCCATCAGATCGCCCGCATTCTCGTAGCGGAACAGCTCTACCGCGCGGCGACGATCCTCGCCGGACATCCCTATCATCGCGCCTGACGAAACCGGTGTGAGACCGGCTTTCTTTCAGGTGTAGGCCCTCTTCCGGGGCACGATGCGCAGATGCCCGCCGGTCTTGCCACCGGGCAAAGCGGCGATACGGTCGGCCGCGACGAGCAGTTTTTCCAGGTCGAGGCCGGTGTCGATGCCGCCTTGCTGGAAGGCGAAATACAGGTCCTCGGTGGCGGTGTTGCCGGTGGCGCCCGGCGCGAAAGGGCAGCCGCCGAGACCGGCCGCCGCGCCTTCCATCACCCGCACGCCGGCCTGATAGGCAAACAGCGCGTTCGCGACACCCATGCCGAAGGTGTCATGGCCGTGAAATGCCCAGCTGGTGGCTGTCGGCGCATCGGCCATGACCGCTTCGAACCGCGCCTTGACGGTCAGCGGGTCGGCCCGGCCGGTCGTGTCGCACAGAGCGAATTCCGCCTCGGGCGCAATCTCGATGGCCTTGGCGAAGGCACGACGAACGTCGTCCAGCGGCACGGTGTCCGTGAACGGGCAGTCGAACGACGTCGCGAGATCGACGCGCAGACGGAAATTGGCATCGTGCGCCATCGTCGCGACCACGGCGCGCAGCTGTGCCAGCGACTGCTCGACGCTCTGGCGGACATTGTTCTGGTTGTGCGCCTCGGAGACCGAAAACACGAAGACCAGTTCGCTGTAACGGTTTTTCAGCGCCAGTTCGGCGCCCTTGGCATTGGGCACCAGCACCGACAGGCGAACGCCGTCCCGGTCTTGAAAATGCGCGGCGATGTCGGCCATGTCCGCCATTTGTGGGATCGCCTTCGGGCTGACGAAGGAGCCGAGTTCCATACGTTTCACGCCAGCGGAGAGCAGAGCCTCGATGATCGCGATTTTCTCTTCGGTCGGCAGCGGCTTGTCGATCGACTGGAATCCGTCGCGTGGGGCGACCTCGACGATCTCGACTGACTGGGAATTGCCGGTCATGCCGATCTCCTTTGGTCCGTTCCAGAAGACTGCGCTTTCACCCAATTGATCACGCCGCCTTGCAGCATGATCTCGATCTGCCGGGGGCTCAGCGCGTGCTGGAACGTCATCTGGCGCGTCTTGCCCGACGAGGAAACGACCGTCGCTGCCACAGATGGGCCGGCAGCCAGTTGCTTCCGCACGGCTTCGATCTGGATGGTGTCGCCGGCGTCGATGCCGGCTGCCGCGTCGATGGTCAGTGGCAGCACACCGAAACTGGCAAGATTCTGCCAGTGGATGCGCGCGAAGCTCTCGGCGATGACCAGCCGCAATCCCAGCAGGCGAGGAACCAGCGCGGCGTTTTCCCGGCTCGATCCCTGGCCGTAATTCTTCGCTGCGACGATCGCATGGCCCCGGCTCTCCTCCGTGGCCCGCTCCGGATAGCTCCCGTCGATTTGCGCGAAGGCGTATTTTGCGGTCTCGAAGACGTTGCTCCAGAAGGGCAGGACATTGCCGGCCGGGATGATGTCGTCGGTCGAGATATTGCTGCCGAGGCGCAGGAGAACCGGGACCGTGAATTCATCGGGAAACGCGTCGAAGTCGGGCAGCGTCGGCGTGTGCTTGGTCTGATAGAGCGCCGGTCGGACACCCGGTTTGGGAAAGATGAAGCCGGCGTCGTTGACGCGCATCGTCTCGGGCTCGGCGATCTTCGGATAGGCCATCTCCAGCGTGCGCGGATCGGTGATGACGCCGCTGAGCGCGGAGGCCGCCGCCGTTTCCGGGCTCGACAGGAACACCGAATCCTCGCGCGTGCCGGAGCGACCGGGGAAATTGCGCGGCACGGTGCGCAGGCTGTTGCGTCCGCTGGCCGGCGCCTGGCCCATGCCGATGCAGCCATTGCAGCCGGCCTGATGCAGCCGTGCGCCGGAGCGGATGAAGGCGCCGAGCTTGCCGGTTTGCACCAACGCGTCGAGCACCTGGCGGGAGGAGGGGTTGATGTCGAGCGAGACCCCTTCGGCGGCGGTTCTGCCGTCGAGAATGTCGGCGACGACGGCGAAGTCGCGATAACCGGGATTGGCGGAGGAGCCGATATAGGCCTGATAGATCGGCTCGCCCGCGGCTTCGGTGACGGGAACGACGTTGTCGGGGCTCTGCGGGCGCGCGATCAACGGCTCCAGCGTCGACAGATCGATCGTCTCGTGACGGTCGTAGGCGCATCCGGCGTCCGCGGCGAGCGGCACCCAGTCCGCTTCGCGTCCCCGCGCCTGCATAAAGCGCCGAGTCGCCTCGTCGCTAGGAAACACGCTCGACGTAGCGCCGAGTTCCGAGCCCATATTGGCGATGACATGCCGGTCCATGGCGGACAGGCAGCAGAGACCGGGGCCGTAATATTCGATGATCGTGTTGGTCGCGCCGGAGACGCCGTGACGCCGCAGCATTTCCAGGATCACGTCCTTGGCCGAGACCCAGTCGGGCAGCGCGCCGGTCAGTTCGACGCCCCAGATCTCAGGCATGGTCAGGAACAGCGGCTCTCCGGCCATGGCGAGCGCCACCTCGATGCCGCCGGCGCCGATCGCCAGCATGCCGAGCGATCCCGCCGCCGGGGTGTGGCTGTCGCTGCCGACCATCGACTGTCCCGGCACGCCGAAACGCTCCATATGCACCGGGTGGCTGATGCCGTTGCCCGGGCCGGAATAGACGATGCCGAAGCGTTCGCAGGCGCTCTTCAGGAAGAGGTGCGCGTCCGCGTTCACCTCGTCGGATTGCACCAGCCCGTGGTCGATATATTGAACGCTCGGGTTGGTGGCGACCCGCTCGATGCCCATCGCCTCGAGTTCGAGCATCACCAGGGTGCCGAGCACGTCCTGCAGTAAAGCCTGATCCATCTTGAGGGCGATCTCCGCGCCCGGCCTCATGTCGCCGGACACAAGACGGCTGGCGATGAGCTTGCGCGCGAGGTTCTCAGACATGCGGCATCGTCTCCGAAGACGCAGCCGCTGGGCCGCGTACGATGTTGATCAGGAACTGCAATCCGAGCGTTCCAAAGCCGATCGGCAGCATGGCATAGGCAAGCCACATGGGGGTGCCTAAAGCGCTCGATACGCGCTCCCCATAGGCCCATGCGTCGTACGCCATCAGCCCGCCGCGCCAGGTGATGATGGCACAGAACACGGCGCCGACGATGCCGATGGCCGTTGTCACCGCCCACCTCCCGCCGGGACGAAGTCCGTCGGCGAGAAGCGTAATTCCGATATGCTCGCCGCGCCGCTGAACCTCCGCCGCCGTCATCACCGCGAGGTAGACGACAAGGAACGAGTTGATCTCCAGACTCCACGAGGTCGGCGCCGCGAACAGATAGCGCATCGTGGCGTCGTAGGTGATCGTCAGGGCCATGAAGGCGAGGACGCCCTGGCCGACGATTTCAAGGAGTCGGGCAAACGCCTCGAACAGTTTCAACGGGACGGCGAGCATGGTTTCGCTCCTTTAAGCGTCTTTGCCCATGGCGAGATCGATCGCCTTCTTGCCGACCTCCTCGCCGACTTCTCCGATCCAGGCCTCGCGGACATTCGTGCTGACCTCGCGGAAACGCTCCAGCTCCGCCTCGGTCGGCTCGATGACCTCAAGACCTGCCTCGCGGAACGCCGGCCAGTACTTGGCGTCGAAATAGTCCTGATTGGCGACGCGCGCGCTATTTTCGTCGAACCACTCGACGCCCGCCATCATCGCGTTGCGGACCTCCTCGCTCATCGCCTCCCAGCGATCGGTCTGGACGAAGATGCCGATGCCGAAGGCGGTGACCGGCAGCTTGTAGACTTGGGAGGCCTGCTCCTGGATCTTACGGCCGTTGATCGTCGAGATGTTGGCGACGGCCGCGTCGACGGTGCCGCGCTGCATGGCGAGATAGAGCTCGGAGGAGGGTATGCGCACGGCCGCGCCGCCGAAGTCTTCGATCGCCTTGGTCGCCTCGAAGGAAACGACGCGCAGTTTCTTGCCTTCGATGTCCTCGAGGCTGCGGATCGGCGAGTCCTTGGTGCTCCAGATATATTCCGGCTCCATGATGCCGCCGCCGAGGCTCAAGACGGTCAGCCCGTTCTTCTTCAACTCGTCCTCGACGAGCTGGAACAGGGGCGAGCCGCGCTTGAGGCGATCGGGATTTTCGTAGAGCTCGCCGACCACGCCCGGCAGGCCGGTAATGCCGAGGATCGGCAGCGACCGGGTGACGTAGGACGTCGTGTGGAACATGAAGTCGATGGTTCCGGCACGCAGCGCCGGGAGCTGTTCGTCCGCCGACAGCAGGCGGCCGGAATCGTAGAACTCGATCGTGGCGACGTCACCGTGCTTTTCGTTGACGAAGTCGACGAAGCCCTGGCTGCCATAGGCCAGATCGGCATAGGACGGCGGCAGGTAGGTGACGCCGGTGAGCTTTTGCGCTTCCGCGTAAGCGGCCCTGGAATGAAGGCCGAGCGCCGAGCCGAGCGCCAGCGCGCCGGTGGCGGTCATGAAACCGCGTCTGTTGATGGTCATGTTGTTTTCCTCCTTGGGTTTATTTCATCAGGTTTGGCAGCCAGAGGCTGATCGCCGGGAACAGCACGAAGATGACGAGCATCACGAACTGCACCGCGACGAATGGCACGACGCTGCGGACGATCTCCTCGATGCGCAGCATCGGGGCAACCGCCTTCAGCGTGTAGAGATTGAGACCGACCGGCGGGGTGATCACCGCGATCTCCAGATTCATCACCAGGATGATCCCGAACCACAGCGGGTCGTAGCCGAGCGTCTGGATCAGCGGCAGCAGGATCGGCGTGGTGACGACGATGAGCGAGACCGCGTCGACCAGCATGCCGAGGCCGACCAGCACCAGCATGATCAGGATGAGAATGACCTCCGGCGGCAGCTCGGTTCCGACCAGAAGGCCGGTGATTGCGTCGGGGACACGGACGTAATTCAGGTAGTCGCCGAAGATCCGGGCACAGCCCATGATCAGGAGAATGGCACCGGAAATACGCGCGCTGGAGCCGAGCACCTTCATCGTGCCTTTGACTCCCACCGAGCGGAAGATGAAGGCGGCGATGACGAAGGCGCCGATCGCGCCGAAGGCCGCCGCCTCGCTCGGGGTGGCGACGCCTGAATAGATCGTGCCGAGAACCACGGCGATCAGCAGCACCGCATGCCAGATGCCGGCAAGCGCCCGGAGCCGATCACCCCAGCTGTAATGGACATGTTCTCCTCGCGGGGCTTCCTCCGGATTGAGCAGAACGCGGATATAAAGATAGACCGAAATCGCCAAAGCGAGGGCGATGCCCGGAACGATACCGCCGATGAACAGGTCGGCGACCGAAACGCTCGAGACCGCGCCGTAGATGATCAGCGGCACGCTGGGCGGGATGAGCATGGCGAGCGCGCCGGAACTGACGACGCTGCCGGCGGCGATCGATCGGCTATAGCCGCGCTCCAGCATTTGCGGAATGGCGATCGAGCCAACGGCGGCGACACCGGCGATGGACACGCCGCTGACGGCGCCGAACACGGCCGAGGCGCCCACGGTCGCGATAGCGAGCCCGCCGCGCAGCCATTGCAGCCACACCACCGCCGCGTGGAAGAGGTTCTTGCCGACCGGCGTCGCCGCCAGGAAATTTCCCATCAGCACGAACAGCGGCAGTGCCAGCAGCTCGAAGCTGTTCAGCTGGCCGAACAGCGATGTCGGGCCGAAGAAGAACGCCATCGAGCCGCGAGCCATGTAGAGGCCTGTCAGACCGGCCGCGCCCAGCGCCAGGAATATTGGCGCTCCGATGGCGATGAGCGCCAACAGGATGACGACGACGATGATGGGTTCGATCATTGCCGAGCATCCCCGTCATGCGCCGCGTGACGCGAGTCGCCTATGGTCATGGCCTTCGCCCCGCCACAGCCGGGCCTGCCTGTCGTTCCTGTCACTTGCATCCTCCCCAGGATGGCGCGGCGCGTCGGCGCGGCACTCGTGTTCATGGCTCAAATGACGCCGTCGGCATCCAGTCGAGCAATTTCGTTGTCGCTGTAGCCGAGCCATTCCGCCAGCACTTGTGTCGTGTGCTGGCCGAGGGCGGGGCCCGTATGGCGGATCGTTCCGGGCGATTCGGACAGACGCGGAAACACATTCTGCATGGCGATCGAGCGGCCGAGCGTCGGGTCATCCACGCGGGTCACGGATTCGCGCGCCTGGAAATGCGGGTCTTCGAGCATGTCCTTCGCCCGGTAGGTCGGACCGGCCGGGACCGCCACCTCCGCGAGCGCGTCGACCAGCTCCTTCGCCGGCTTGGTTTGCGTCCACTTGCCGATGATGGCGTCGATTTCCGCCTGATTGCGCCCGCGGGCCTGATGGTCGCAAAACCGTTCGTCGTCGGCGAGCTCCGGCTGCCCCATGAGCGCGGTCAGGCGGCGGAACAGGCTGTCCTGGTTGGCGCCGATGATGATCGTGCCGCCGTCCTTGGTCGGATAGGCGTTGGACGGGGCGATCCCCGGCAGGATGCTGCCGGAGCGTTGGCGGATATGACCGCCGCCGTCATATTCCGAGACCAGGCTTTCCATCACGGAGAGCACCGATTCGTAGATGGACGCATCCACCATCTGCCCGTCGCCCGTGCTGTTGCGGTGCTGCAATGCCAGGAGAGCGCCCTGAAAGCCGTTCTGGCCGGCCAGCGTATCGCCGAGCGAAATCCCCATGCGCACCGGCGGTCGATCCGGATGGCCGCTGATCTCACGCAAGCCGCCCATCGCCTCGCAGACCGAGGCGAAGCCGGCGCGGTCGCTATACGGTCCGGTCTGGCCGAACCCGGTGATGCGCACCATGATCAGGCCGGGGTTAATCTTCGATAGGACGTTGTAACCCAGCCCCCATTCCTCCATGCGGCCGGCGCGAAAATTCTCCACCAGGATGTCGGTCTTGGCGACCAGCGCCTTGACGATGTCCTGCGCGCGGCTGTCGCGCAGGTTCAGGGTGAGGGATTTCTTGTTGCGGGCAATCACCGGCCACCAGAGCGTATGGCCGTCGGCATCGGTGCGGCCCCATTGCCGCATCGCGTCGCCGGTCTTCGGCGGCTCGATCTTGACGACCTCCGCGCCGAAATCGGCCAGCAATTGTCCGCAGAACGGGCCTGCGATCAGCTGACCCATCTCCAGGACGCGAATACCTTCCAACGGACCCATACGGTCGGTTTCCTCCCTGCTGCTCAAACGAGACGCTCCCGCAGTTCCACCCCGATGTCGCTCGGTGTTCCTCTTTCGAACCGCTTTGCCATGCCGCTAAACCGCATAACGCCGGTCGAACGCCCAGACGTCCTCGAAGCCGATCAACTGATTGAAATCGGCGAAGCTGTACAGCTCGGTGCGATCCGTATTGATGCCATTCGCCTTGAGATCTGCATAGGTTGTCTGGAGCGCGGCAGCGGCGGACAGGAACCCGGCCGCCGGATGGATCGCGACGGCAAAGCCGAGCGCCTGAAGCTCATCCGCCGGCAACAGCGGAGTCCGGCCGCCATTGACCATGTTGGCGATCAGCGGCCGGTCGATCTCGCGACCGATCCGGGCCATTTCGTCGACGCTTTCCGGCGATTCGACAAAGATCAAATCCGCTCCGGCTTTGCCATAAGCGACGGCGCGCCGGATGGCCTCGTCCAGACCAAGTGCGGTGCGAGCGTCCGTGCGGGCAATAACCAGGAAATCGTCGCTCTGGCGGCTGTCGACGGCAACCTGAATCTTGCGAACCATCTCCTCGCTCGGCACGACCTGACGGGTCGGCGTGTGGCCGCATTTCTTCGGGAACACCTGATCTTCGAGCTGGATCGCGCTGACGCCCGCCGCTTCGTATCCACGCACGGTGTGATGCACGTTGAGAAGGCCGCCATAACCGGTGTCGGCATCGGCTATGATTGGTGTCTCGGTCATCCGCGCCATTTGCGCGATCCGTCCGAGCATGTCTGAATAGGTCGCAATGCCCGCGTCCGGTAATCCGAGCGAAGAGGCCACCGTGCCATAGCCGGTGACGTAGAGAGCCGGAAAACCCATGCGATCGGCGATGAGCGCCGAAATGAGGTCGTAGATGCCAGGCGCAAGAATGAAATCCTTGCGGGCGATCGCAGCCTTCAATGCGGGATTTGCCATTTGATCACCCCCTTAGCGCGCCCGACCGGGCTTCGCGGTCTGGCATCCTGCGATGCCGGACAATTGTCACTGCGGACGCAAACCCGAAGGCGGTCGCCTGTTTTCGGATATGCGTTCCGCCGCGCCTCCCAGCGCTCAACTTGACTGAAAATACGGATTGTATCCAATCTGTCAATCTGATGATTAAATAAGGTTGTCAGAATGCGTTTTTGTATCCAATCATTCGCAATGAAACGGAGCTTCGCGATGGACCGCAACCATGGTGTCTAGAAAACGGGTGCCGAGCGAACGCAGCGCGGATCGGGTCTACGCGGCGCTGCGGGAGGCCATTCTCAAAGGCGATTACGAAAACGGTGTGCGCCTCACCGAAGAGGTGCTCGCCGAGCGCTTTGGCGTCAGCCGGACACCGATCCGAGCGGCGTTGGGCAAACTCGCCGGGGACGGCTTCATCGAGATGGTGCCGCATGCCGGGGCGGTGATCCGGCGTCGGACGATCCGCGAGGTGAGCGAGGTCTACGCGGTCCGCGCGCTGCTCGAGAGCAGCGGCGCCGGCCTTGCTGCCACTCTGCGCGGCGATGCGGACATTGGTGCGCTCGCGGCAATCTGCGACGAAATGGAGGCCAGGGCAGGGGAGGAGAACGCGGTCGAGATCCTGTCCGATCTCAACAAGCGGCTGCACCATCGGATTCTGGACATCTCGGGCAACCAGACGCTGCGCGATACCGCCGACCGGCTGATGGATATCGGCTTCCTCATCCACACCTACACGAAGTTCCGGCCGCGCGACCTCGGACGAAGTTTTGCCGATCACCGTGATCTCGTCAGCGCCATCGCCTCGCGCGATGCCGAATGGGCCGCGTCGGTCATGCGGGCGCATATCCTGGCGGCCCGCAATACCCTGCTGCAGACCATGACGGACTTGCGGGACGGTGGGGATCACGACCGGGATGATATCGCGCTTTGATCGGGCGTGGCGCGTCTACCGCAGTTTCGTCCAGCGACTGTCGTCGGACGATGAGCGCACCGCGGCGTCGATGAAGCGCATGGCGTCGACGCCGTCCTCGATCGTCGGAAACATCACCTCTGCCGGAATCGGGCGACCGTCGGTGACGGCCCGGATGGCAGCCGCCGCTTCACGGTAAATCGTGGCGAAGCCTTCCAGATAGCCTTCCGGATGCCCCGCCGGAACGCGGGTGACGCGCTGGGCGGCCGGAACGGCGGTCGATCCGCCCCGAGTGATCAGCCGCTTCGGTTCGCCGAACGGAGTGAACCAGAGCTGGTTCGGGTTCTCCTGCGCCCATTCGAACCCGCCTTTTTCACCGTAGACGCGAAGGCGCAGGCCGTTTTCGTGGCCGGGTGCGACCTGGCTCGCCCACAGCATGCCCTTCGCCCCGCCCTTAAACCGCAGCATCAGGTGATCATTGTCGTCGAGCCTGCGGCCGGGGACGAATGCGCAAAGGTCGGCCGCGACGCTGTCGAGCGCAAGGCCCGTCACGAAGGTCAGAAGGTTGAAGGCGTGGCTGCCGATATCGCCCAGCGCGCCGCCCATGCCGGCCTTCTCGGGATCGACGCGCCATTCGGCCTGTTTGGAGCCCGCCGTTTCGGCCGCTTCCGTCAGCCAGTCCTGGGCATATTCGGCCTGCACGACGCGCAGCGTCCCAAGGTCCCCGGCGGCCACCATGTCCCGCGCCTGACGGATCATTGGATAGCCGGTATAATTGTGGGTCAGGACGAAGACCCGCCCCGAGGCTGCCGCGATCCGTTGCAGCTCCACCGCGTCCTTGAGCTTCGCGGTCAGAGGTTTTTCGCAGATGACATGGATGCCGGCTTCCAGAAACGCCTTGGCGGGCGAAAAGTGCAGATGGTTGGGCGTGACGATCGCGACGGCCTCGATACCGTCCTCTCGCCGGGCTTCGGCTTCGGCCATCGCCTGGAAGGTGGCATAGGCGCGAGCGGGGTCGATCCCGATCTCGGCACCGGAGGTCGCCGAGCGCTCGGCATTGGAGGAGAAGGCGCCGGCCACAAGCTGGAACTCGCCGTCGAGGCGGGCCGCGATGCGATGAACCGCGCCGATGAAGGCGCCTTGGCCACCGCCCACCATGCCGAGCCGGATGGGCCGCGCCACCGGAATCGCTCGTGCCGCTGAAACCATTGTTTTTCTCCCCGTCGTTTGCCCGAGGCGGACGGGAGCTTCCCGCCGTCAGCGGAGACCTTCATCCCGCATGTTGGCCGATGATTCTATCGTCTTGATTCGAATCGCGATCATCATACAGCCGCTTTCCCTTGCCCCAGGAAGAGCGGCATCCCGCTAACGTGACGGATGAGCGATCCACGCTCCACGACATGCGTGTCGAGGATGACGCTTTCCATATTCGGATGGCCGTCCCTGAGCTGGAGCAATAGCTTGGCTGCCGCTTCGCCCATGCGTCGATGCGGGACATGCACGGTGGTCAGTTGCGGCTGGACCACTAGGGCCAAATCGATGTCGTCGAATCCGACGATCGAGACGTCGGCCGGAACCGAAATCCCAAGTTCCCTAGCCCCGGTCATCGCGCCGACCGCCAGGACGTCGTTGCCGCAGATCACGGCCGTCGGAGGATTGTGCCGTCGCATCAAGGTCTCGAAGGCGCGGCCGCCTCCGTCAAGCGAGTAGGTGGTCTCCACGACCGGCATCGCCTGTGCGTCCATTCCGGCAGCCGCCAGCGCATCACGCACGCCGCTTACCCTATCGGCGGACCGGTCGTTCGTCTCGGTCTTGCCGGCAATCATAGCGATCATCGTGTGGTTGTAATTGATCACTTTAGTGGCCAGCGCGCGCGCCGCGCTGCGATTGTCGAATCCGGCATAGAGGTTGTCGTCGCCCGGGCGATAATTCCAGGCAATGACATGCGGCACCCCGCGCTGGCGCAGGAAATTGTATGTCGCTTCGGGGCGGGTCACTCCGATCAGCAAGAGTCCATCGGCGCCCCGCCCGACGAGCGCGCGGATCTGTTCGCCCTCTCGCTCCGGGTCGTAGCCCGAACTCGCGACGAGCAGCGTCACGCCGGATGCGGCCAAGGCTTCCTGAAACGCTTGGATGCCACGAGCAAAAATGGCGTTCTCCATGGTCGGAATGACCGCGCCGACGGTGTTGGTCCGGTTCGAGGCGAGAGCCTGACCGCCGAAATTGGGCGTGTATCCCAGCTGGGCGACCGCAAGGATGATCCGTTCTCTGGTAGCGGGAAGGACACGCTCCGGCACATTCAGGCAGCGTGACACCGTCGCGGTTGAGACGCCGGCGCGGCGCGCAACGTCTTCAAGTGTCGGTGCAGACCTGCCGCTCATGCTGTTTTTCCTTGCGTCCGTGACCGGCATTATCCAAGAAATTGTTGCCAATCGCAATATGCAAGCGCTTGCATCGATGATTGAAAGGGCATACACCCTGTCGGGGACGCATCAAATCATGGAGGAGACGATGCGTAATTCGGGTGCTGCCGCGCTTGCGGCGACCGGGGTCGTGTTTGCGATTTTCGTTGCGAATGTCGTTCTCGGCGCAATGGCTGGGAAGGCTTTTCTCTCCGACGTCGGGGAGATGTTGGTCTTGTCACTGGCATCGATCCTTTTCGTCATTGCCGTGTTGCACCGTGAGCGAGCACGGGAAGGCAGATCTGACGTCCCCAATATTGATAACGGTCGGGAGGAGGCCACCAATGTCCAAGATTCATGAACCCACAGAACTGGAATCCGCGGAGCGCCGGAATTTTCTGCGCCTGACGGGTGCCGGGGCTTTTACTGCAGCCATGATTGCCGGCGCGGCGGGCACGCTTTGGTCGGATGTGGCGGTCGCGCAGGCGGCCAGCGAGGAAAGGGAGCGGGAGGGAGCCGCCGAGCACGTCGTGACGGTGGCGACCGAATACCAACTTGGCACGACGCGCAGCTACCCGATGATGCAGCTTGACCTGAAGGAGAACCTTCAGAACGCTTCCAATGGCCGGATCTACGTCAAGCTCGCCCCTGGTGGACAACTCGGCGTGGGCAGTGCGCTGGCGCAGAAAGTGCAGGGCGGAACCGTGCCCGTCGGTCAGTTCTCGCTGTCGAATTTCGCCCCCTATGCGCCGGTCGTCGACCTCATCAACATGCCGTATCTGTGCGGCTCCAATCAGCGCTTCGTGAACCTCGTCACGTCCGATATCTGGAAAGAACAGGTCGACGCGAAGGTTGAACAACGTGGATTCCGGCCCCTGTTCTACTTCTGCATCGATCCGCGGGTCGTGGCGGTCAGGAAGGGCGGGAATCCGATCATCACCCCGGGCGACTTGCAGGGCGTGAAATTTCGCGTGCCCGGCTCCAAGATGCTGCAGCAATACTACCGCATGGTCGGGGCCAATCCGACGCCGGTGGCTTGGGGCGAGACGTCCTCCGCGATCAAGCAGGGTGTGGCCGATGCGCTCGATCCCGCGGTCGGCGCTCTTTATGCCTTCGGGTTCAAGGACATCCTCAGCCATGTGACGTTCACGCAGGCTGTTCCCGACAGCCAGTGCTATGCCTGTAACCTCGAATGGTTCAATGGGCTCGGCAAGGACGTTCAGGAGGCGGTCGACTGGGCCTCGGAGATGACCTTCCACCAGAACCTTGCCAAGGTGCCGTCGTCCCGGACCTACGCAATGGCTGAGATGCGAAAGTCCGGTGTGGAGTTTCATTCGCTGAGCGAGGACCAGTTGGGCGAATGGAAGGAAGCCGGCGGCTATCAGCGCAGCGACTGGGATTCCTATAAGTCCGAACTCGCTGGATCGATGGACGTCTTCAAAGGCCTCGAGGAGGCTGCGGGCACGACGGGACGCTACTACGTCCACGACGCTTGACGCATCGCGCGGATGAGTGCGCCTCGAGCGCGTTCATCCGCGATCTCATGATCGCAGGGCGCGGGATAGAGCGCCGTTGACGAGGGTCAGGGTCTGTGCCGGATTTGCCGTTCGTGACGGTGGTCGGCGCCGCTCTGCCGCGAAGGGGAGAGGCGCGTGAAAATTCTGATGCTCCTGGACCGGAACGTCGAGCGATGGGCGCTGCTCATCTTCTACACGGTCCTCGTCGCGACGATGGCGGTCGAGGTGATCCGGCGTGAATTATTCGCCTATTCCTCGATCTGGGGCGAGGAAATCGTCCGCTATTCCTTCATCTATCTCGCCTGGATCGGCGCAGCCTCGGCGGTGAAGGAGCGCGCCCACATCCGCATCGACGTTCTGTTCCATTATGTGTCCGTTCGCGCCAAGGCGCTGCTCTACATCCTCGGCGACCTGGTCATGTTCGTCGTTGCTGGTTTTGCCGTCTACTGGTCGTTCGAGACCGTCGAGGTCTCCTGGAGATTCGGCTCGGTCAGCCACGGTCTGCGGGTTTCCATGGTCTGGTTCCTGATGGCCGTGCCGGTCGGCTTTGCCCTGATGATCTTTCGCCTCACCCAGTCCCTTGTGCGGGACACCGCCGCCCTCGTGAGCGGCCGCCCGCCCTACGAGGGCGAGCGCCTGTTCGATTGAGGCCCAGATGCTTTGGCAACAACTCCAACAGCAGGCGGTGGAACTGGGATGGGATTTTTACGGCCCGGTTCTGCTTTTCGTCGCGCTCATCATCCTGGGCATTCCGGTCTGGGCCGCGATCGGCGCCTCGGCTGTCGCGATGCTGGCCTGGTCGCAGGTGCTTCCGCTGTCGCTGTTCGGAGAATCCCTGTTCGATGGGATCGACGCCTTCGCGCTAACGGCGGTGCCGCTGTTCATCCTGACGGGGGATGTGCTGGTCCGCACCGGTCTCAGTCGAAAATTCCTCGACATCGCCGAAGCGCTGACCTGTTGGGCCAAGGGCGGCTTCGGCTCGGCCACGGTGCTGGTCTGCGGCATGTTCTCGGCGATCTCGGGCTCCGACGCCGCTGGCGCAGCGGCGGTCGGGCGCATGACCATCGACCGTCTGGTGGAATCCGGCTATCCGCGCCCTTACGCCTGCGCCCTGGTGGCCGCCGGCGCCTGCACCGGCATTCTGATCCCCCCGTCCATCGCCTACATCATCGTCGGTCTGGTGCTCGGCATCTCCGCCTCGACGCTGTTTCAGGCAGCCATCATTCCGGGCATCGCCATCCTGCTCTCGATCCTGTTGACCAATATCGTCGTCAACCGGATTTACGCCTACGAGGGCGGCGGCGCGATCTCCGGACGCGAATGGCTGGGCAATGTCGGCCGGGCGCTGAAGAGCGGCTGGTATGCATTTCTCGTTCCCGGAATCATCTTCTATGGCATTTTCTCGGGCCGCCTGACGCCGACCGAGGCCGGCGCGACGGCAGTCGTCGTGACGATCATCATGGGGTTCGTCCTGGGGACGCTGAAGCTCTCCGACTTCCCCTCCATGCTGGTTTCGTCCGCCAAGGTGAACGGTGTCATCGTGCCGATCATCGCGATGTCGTTGCCGCTGGCGCAGACACTGGCCGCGCTCGGCGTGCCGCAAGGCTTCGTCTTCGCGGTGACCTCGCTCACCGACGATCCCAACATGCTCATCCTGTTGATGATCGGCATCCTGATTGCCGCCGGCTGCGTGATGGAGACGACGCCCAACATCGTCATCCTGGCGCCGATCCTGAAACCGCTCGCCGACGAAATCGGCATGAACGAAATCCAGTTCTGCATCATGATGGTCACCTCGCTCGGGGTCGGATTCATCACCCCGCCGCTGGGATTGAACCTCTTCGTCGTCTCGGGGCTGACAGGCGAATCCATCCTGCCGATTGCCTGGCGGGCGGTGCCCTTCGTCATCTTCATGCTCGCCGTCGTTCTCTTGATCTCCTACGTGCCGGCGATTTCCACGGCGATGCTCCCCGAGATCTATCGTTAGGAAAATTCCATGGCCGAATATCTCAAGAAAGCCAGCAAGACGCCGACATCGGACGCCGGGGATGTGCGCGAAACGGTGCAGGCCATTCTCACCGAGATCGAAGCGGGCGGCGAGGCCGCGGCGCGCGCCTATGCCGAGAAGTTCGATCGCTATGACGGCAATGTCGTTCTGACCAGGGATGAGATCGCGGAAGCCGGCTCCAAGGTCTCGCAGAAGCTGAAGGACGACATCCGCTTCGCGTATGACAATGTGCGTCGCTTCGCCGAGGCACAGAAGGAGACGATCCGCGATATCCAGATCGAGGTCGTTCCCGGACTGATCGCCGGCCAGAAGAGCATCCCCTGCCAAGCGGCGGGATGCTACGCGCCCGGCGGCCGCTACAGCCACATCGCCTCGGCAATGATGACGGTGACCACCGCGAAGGTCGCCGGCTGCAGCCACATCACCGCCTGCTCGCCGCCCAGGCTAGGCGTCGGCGTCAATCCGGCGATCACCTACACCGCCGATTTGTGCGGCGCCGACGCGATCCTGGCGATGGGCGGTGTCCAGGGCATCGCGGCCATGGCCTTCGGCCTGTTCGGACTGCCGAAGGCCGATATTCTCGTCGGACCCGGCAACCAGTTCGTCGCCGAAGCCAAGCGGATCCTGTTCGGCCGCGTCGGCATCGACATGTTCGCGGGTCCCACCGACAGCCTGATCCTCGCCGACGAAACCGCCGATCCGGAGATCGTCGCCGTCGACCTCGTCGGGCAGGCCGAGCATGGTTACAACTCGCCGGTCTGGCTCGTCACCTCGCACCGGCCCTTAGCCGACGCCGTGCTTGAGCGGGTGCCTGCCTTGATCGCGGCGCTGCCCGAACTGAACGGCCAGAACGCAGCCGCGGCGTGGCGCGACTATGCCGAGGTGATCGTCTGCAAGGACCGCGAGGAAATGGCCAAGGTCGCCGACGAATACGCGCCCGAGCATCTGTCGGTGCAGGCCGCCGACCCGGATTGGTGGCTCGAGCGGCTGCAATGCTACGGCTCGCTTTTCCTCGGCGAGGAGACGACGGTTGCCTTTGGCGACAAGGCGTCCGGCACCAACCATGTCCTGCCGACCTCCGGCGCCGCGCGGTATACGGGCGGCCTGTCGGTCCACAAATTCATGAAGATGGTCACCTGGCAGCGGGCCACGCGCGATGGCGCGCGACCGGTTGCCGAGGCCACCGCACGCATATCGCGGCTGGAAGGCATGGAGGGCCATGCCCGCACTGCCGACATTCGGCTGGCGAAATATTTTCCCGGCGAGAATTTCGATCTGAGCGCGGCGGAGTGAGGCAGGGAGAACACGTGACCGTGGCAAGCCAGGCGCTTTTCGATGTGAGCGGGCGGGTCGCCTGCGTGACCGGCGCAAGCAGCGGGCTCGGCCGGGCCGCGGCCACCATGCTCGCCGAAGCCGGCGCGGCGGTCGTCGGCGTGGCGCGGCGCGGCAATGTTCTCGACCAATGGAAAGCGGAGACGGGCGGCAAGGTCGCTACGGTCGTCGCCGATCTCTCGGATCAAAGCGCGGTGGGCAGCCTCGTCGACGCCGTATCGCGGCCGTTCGGTCCGCCCGACATCTTGATCAACGCCGCCGGCCTCAACACCCGTCAGCCGGCGGACGATGTCACTCCCGAGGGCTGGGACGCGACGCTGGCGCTCAATCTGACGGTTCCGTTCTTCCTGGCGCAGGCGCTGGTGCCGGCCATGAAGGCGAAGGGCTGGGGCCGCATCGTCAATTTCGCCTCGCTGCAATCGCGCCGCGCCTTTCCGGGCGGCATCGCCTATGGCGCCTCGAAGGGCGGCGTGGAGCAGCTGACCCGGGCGATGGCAGAGGCCTGGTCCGGCTCCGGCGTCCTGGCCAACGCGCTCGCACCGGGCTTTTTCCCGACCGAGCTGACCGGCCCGGTCTTCGCCGATCAGGCCCTCGCGGCGCGCCATGCGGGCCAAACCTGCATCGGCCGCAACGGTGAACTCGCCGACCTCGCGGGGCCGCTGCTGTTCCTGTGTTCGGATGCGTCGGCCTATGTCACCGGCCAGATCCTGTTCGTCGATGGGGGGTTCACCGCCAAATGAAGGCGCTTGTCTATATCGGTCCCGAGCAATTGCAGTACGACACCGTGCCGGACGCCGTCGCGCGAGCCGGCGAGGCGCTGCTGCGGGTGGACTCGGTCGGCATCTGCGGGTCCGACATGCACGCCTTTCTCGGCCATGACGAGCGACGGCCGGCTCCCCTTATCCTTGGCCACGAGGCGGCCGGCACGATCATCGACGGCCCCGAGGCCGGCCGGCGCGTGACCGTCAATCCGTTGGTGACCTGCGGCCAGTGCGAGGCCTGCAAGGCCGGCCGCAACAATCTCTGTCCCCGCCGGCAGATCATCTCCATGCCGCCGCGCGAGGGGGCGTTCGCCGAGCTTCTGTCGATGCCGCTCGATAACCTCGTCACGATTCCCGCCGGCGTGAGCTTCGAAAAGGCCGCGCTCGCCGAGCCTATCGCGTGCGGCTGGCATGCGGTGAGACTGGCAAGGAACACTCTCGCCAAACCGCTGGAAGAGGCCACATGCCTGGTTATCGGCGGCGGCGCGATCGGCCTGGGCGCGGCGCTCGTGCTTGCCGCCGCGGGCGCGCGCGGCATCGCGATCTCCGAAACCAATAAGGGCCGGCACCCGACGCTGACGCGCACCGGCGACTTTCACGTGTTCGATCCCTCTCAGCCCGGCGGTCCCGCCGACGGGGCCGTCGATCTGGTCATCGATGCCGTCGGCTTTGCGGCGACCCGGGAAGCAGCCTGCCGCGCGGTGCGTCCGGGCGGCGCTATCGTCCATATCGGTCTCGGCGATGCCAATGGCGGCCTCGATATCCGCAAGATGACCTTGCAGGAAATCGCCTTCATCGGCACTTACACCTATACGCCGATGGACTTTCGCGAGACCGCCGCAGCAATCTTCGACGGACGTCTGGGCGCGCTCAACTGGACCGAGACCCGCTCGCTCTCGGATGGCCTCGGCGCGTTCCGCGACATCCGCAACGGCGCGGCGGCTGCGCCCAAGATCATCCTCAAACCCTGAGCGTCAAGCTGCTGGTTCGATGGATGGAATTCGCGCCGCGTCGGTGAACCCTCGCGGGCGATCTTGACTGGTCAACGAAGATCGGACTGGTAATGGAAACCGTCGGTCACGCATCGGGACAGGCGCCATTCGACCGGCGAACCGTCGAGCGCGAAGGCGACCCGCTCGATGGACAGTACCGGATGGCCAGGCTGGCAGTTCAGCCGCGTGGCGGTGGTCGCGTCGGCGCCGGTCGCCTTGAGTTGTTCCAGAGCCCGCCCGATCGTGATCGAGAAAACCTCCGAATAGAGCGCGTAGACGTTGTTCGGTAGGTCGCGGATTTCCGCCAGCGAAGGGAATTTTGCGACGGGGAGGGTGATCTGCTCGGCGATGACCGCCCGGCCGCCCAGATGCCGGACACGGTCGATCCGCCAGACGGCGTCGTTGCGCGCAAGCTGCAACGCCTTCGCGGCAGCGGCGTCGGCGCGCCCGCGAAGGCGCGACAGCACCTGGCTATCGGGGAACAGGCGGGTACCGTCGTCGGCCGCGAGCCGGAAGAACTGGAACAGGATGCGGCCCTCCTCGGGCAGCGCAACGAAGGTTCCGCGTCCTTGCCGCCGGACCAGGAGATGTTCGGCCGCCATCGCGTCGAGGGCCTTGCGCACCGTTCCCTGACTGACGCCAAGATCGGCCGCGATCTGGAATTCGCTCGGCAGCATCAGGCCCGGCGTCCATACGCCATCGATCAGCCGGCGGACCAGGGTCTCGCGCACCTGCTGATAGAGCGGTCTGAACGCTGGGGCCTTCTCTCCGTCCGACATGCGTCACCGTCCCGTTTCCAAAGACCCTAAGCCGCTTGACATAGTTGGGTAAAGGTAATTTATGTCTTATACAAGACTAGCGCGGATCGCACATTGGCCGATCCGCTTGGAGTCAGCTCTCCAGGCTGCTTTTCACGTCTGCATCAACCGTAACTCTCGGAGGAATCACTCATGAGCATCCCGCAACTGCTCGTCCACGATCACAGGGACAACGTCGGCGTTGTCGTCGTAGAGGACCTCAAGGCCGGCACCGAGATGCTGTGTGTCGTCACAGCGGACAACTCGTCCTTCAAGCTGATCTGCAACGACAATGTGCCGATCGGCCACAAGGTCGCGCTGAAGGATCTTTTGACGGGCGATACGGCAGTCAAATACGGCGAGGATATCGGCCGCATGAAGGGGGACGCGAAGAAGGGCGGACACGTCCATGTCCACAATCTGAAGACCAACCGCTGGTGATCGCGCTGGGGCGGTGACGCTGTCCCGCCTTCGACCCCTTCGTTTATCCGTCAGTTCAGGAAAGAGACCCGATCCATGCCGATCAACACCAATCGCAAATTCATGGGCTACCGCCGTGAGAACGGCCGCGTGGGCGTCCGCAATCACATCGTGATCCTGCCCGTCGACGACATCTCCAACGCCTGCTGCGAGGCGGTCGCCCACAACATCAAGGGTACGCTCGCCCTGCCGCACGCCTATGGACGGCTGCAGTTCGGCGAAGATCTCGAACTGCATTTCCGCACCATGATCGGCACCGGCGCGAACCCGAACGTCGCCGCCTGCATCGTGGTCGGCATCGAGCCGGGCTGGACCCAGAAGATCGCCGACGGCATCGCCGCGACCGGCAAGCCCGTGGCCGCCTTCTCGATCGAGCAGAACGGCGACCTGAAGACGATCATGGACGTCTCCCGCAAGGCCAAGGAATTCGTCCAGTGGGCGACCGAGCAGCAGCGCGTCGAATGCGACGTGTCCGAGCTCTGGGTCTCGACCAAATGCGGCGAGAGCGACACCACGACGGGCCTCGGCTCCTGCCCGACGGTCGGCAACATGTACGACAAGCTGATCCCCGAGGGCATCTACGGCGTCTTCGGCGAAACCTCGGAAATCACCGGAGCCGAGCACATCTGCAAGGAGCGTGCGGTCGACGCCGAGACCGGCGAGCGCTGGTACAAGATGTGGAAGGCCTATCAGGACGACGTCATCTTCGCCCACGCCACGGACGATCTGTCGGACAGCCAGCCGACCAAGGGCAATATCGAGGGCGGCCTCTCGACGATCGAGGAAAAGGCGCTCGGCAATCTGGAGAAGATCGGGCGCGAGTGTAAATTCATCGACATTCTCGAACCGGCCGAGGCGCCGCAAAAGGGCAACGGCCTCTATTTCATGGATACCTCGTCGGCGGCGGCCGAATGCGTGACGCTGATGGGAGCGGCCGGATATGTCATCCACACCTTCCCGACCGGCCAGGGCAACGTCGTCGGCAATCCGATCGTCCCGGTGATCAAGATCACCGCCAATCCGCGCACCGTGCGCACGATGTCCGAGCATGTCGACGTCGACGTGACCGGAATCCTGCGCCGCGACAAGACCATCGATCAGGCCGGTGATGATCTGATCGAATCGATCATGCGCACGGCGAACGGCCGGGTCACGGCGGCCGAAGCGCTGGGACATCGCGAATTCGTCATGACCAAGCTCTATCGCAGCGCCTGAGCCATCGTCGCCGGACGCCTCCACGAAGCGCCCGGCGTGATACCTGATCGGCGGCCGTCTTGTCAGAGACGGCCGCCACGGCTTTTGTGGAGGGGAGCCCATTGCCCGAAATTGTCATTACCGAGTTCATGGACGAGGCCGCCGTCGATCGGATCCGGGCCCGGCATGAGACCCTCTACGACCCGCAACTCGTCGATCGTCCGGACGACCTGATCGCCGCGGTCGCCAGCGCCAGCGCCATCGTCGTGCGCAACCGGACCAGGGTCACCGCCGCGCTGCTTGCCGCCGCGCCCGGCCTTCGCTGTGTCGGGCGCCTCGGCGTCGGTCTCGACAATATCGATCTCGATGCCTGCAAGGCGCGCGACGTGACGGTCTATCCGGCATCGGGCGCGAACGACGTCGCCGTCGCCGAGTATGTCGTCACCACGGCGCTCGCGCTGCTACGGCGCGCCTATACCGCGACCGAAGACGTGATCGCCGGTCGCTGGCCGCGCCAGCAATTGATCGGCCGGGAAGGGCAGGGCAAGCGCCTCGGGCTGGTCGGTTACGGCTCGATCGCACGGCAGACGGCCGCACGGGCGCGGGCCTTCGGCTTTTCGATCGCGGCCTTCGATCCGTTCCTGCCGGAAAGCGACGCCGCCTGGGCCGATGCCCAGCGGCTCGACCTCGACGATCTGCTGCGCACCTCGGACGTCGTCAGCCTGCATGTGCCGCTGACGGACACGACCCGCCACATGATCGGCGCGGATGCCCTGTCGGCGATGCGGTCCGGCGCCGTCTTGATCAATTCGGCGCGCGGCGGCGTGGTCGACGAGGCGGCGTTGGCCGACGCGCTGCGCGAGGGAAAGATCGCCGGGGCGGCGCTCGACGTATTCGAGACCGAGCCCCTGACCGCCGAAGCCGGTCGCGTTTTCGCCGGCATCGCCAACCTCATCCTGACGCCGCATATCGCCGGCGTCACCGACGAATCGAATGTCAGGGTCAGCCGGGTGACGGCCGACAATATCCTGCGCCATCTGGAGACGCGTTCGTGACCGAAAGACTGTCGATCGCCGAGGCTGAAACGCTCGCGTCCGACGCGCTGCAACGCGCCTCGACCGGCCCGTCGCAAGCCGCCTCGGTTGCGCGCGGGCTCGTCGCCGCGGAAGCCGCCGGCCAGAGCGGGCACGGGCTGCGGCGCCTCGTCGCCTATTGCGCGCAAGCCAGGGCCGGAAAGGTCGCCGGCGCGGCGGTTCCGCAAGCCGAGCGGACCCGGTCGGCGCTGCTGCGCATCGACGCGGGCAACGGCTTCGCTTTCCCGGCGCTCGATCTCGCCGTGGAACAACTGCCGGCCATTGTCAGGGAGACCGGGGTGGCGAGCGCCGCCGTTTATCGCTCGCATCATGCCGGTGTGCTCGGTCTGACGGTGGAGCGCTTCGCCGAAGCCGGCCTCGTCGCCCTGATGATGGCGAATTCGCCCGGCGCGATGGCGCCCTGGGGCGGCACCCGCGCCCTGTTCGGCACCAATCCGATCGCCTTCGCCGCGCCCTTGGGCGATCAAGAGCCGATCGTCATCGATCTGTCTCTGTCGAAGATCGCGCGCGGCAAGGTCATGGCCGCCAAGCAGAAGGGCGTGTCCATTCCCGAAGGCTGGGCGCTGGACAGTGCCGGACAGCCGACGACCGATCCCGACGCGGCGCTCGCAGGGACCATGCTGCCGATGGGCGATGCCAAAGGTGCCGCGCTCGCCCTGGTCGTGGAAATGCTGTCGGCCGGACTGACCGGCGCGAACTACGCCTATGAGGCAAGTTCCCTGTTCGACGACAAGGGGCCGCCGCCGGGACTGGGCCAGTGGATCCTCGTCATCGATCCGGTGGCGATGGGCGGCGATCATGCCGTTGAGCGTCTGGCGACGCTGGTGGGGGAAATCAGCGCCGAGTCGGGAACCCGGATTCCGGGCCGCAAGGGCCGCGCGGCACGGCGCGAAGCGCTCGAAACCGGCATCGCGGTGGACGATGATCTGCTGGCCGCGATCCGTGCGATGTGAGGGCGACGATCGAGGCGGTGTGATCGGACCCATCTCGGTCGCGATCACCCCTTCGTCGTGGGTCGGGATACGCCCGTTTCCTCGCTCGGTCGTCGACAGCCCGGCCGTGAGGTTCTGTAATGCGTGCTGAACGACCAGACTCATGCAGGCCTAGCCCGCGCTTCCGGAGCCGATTTGCGCCAGAGTGAGAAGCACGCTTTGACACAGAATACATTGATTCTGTTTCAAATTGAGCATTCTCAGGCGTCCGGTGATCTCACGCAACACGCTCGACGGACGGTTCAAATGCCTCGATGTCGGCCAACTTTCCGTGCTTTATCAACTCAAGGAATCGTAACGGAATTTTCGGAACGTGATATAAATACGAATAATAGTAATAATTGGAAATACAAATACCACAAAATTCAAGAATGGTAGATAAATGGGAGACTTAAAATTCCCATCAAAAATCAAGATAATCAGATAGGCGATAGGTGGAAGCGCAAATTCCTCCCGATGATGTCTCCATGACTTTCGAAGAGCGTTTTTTGTTTCTTCAGACGTCTGCATCTTGAAGCCAAGCATGACCTTGTAGCGGCTTTGATCGGCGCGAATGTCCCAGTTTTTATTGCCTCTGGCAAGGCAGGGTCTGCCGGCAGCCATTGCTTGGCTGGAACATGTGCTTCGTCATAAATCTGAAACAGAATCAACAATTCTGTTTCAGACCGGTCTCGGAGACCTCGTACGATCCTGTCCTAATCAAGAAGCTCGCGCTTGAACAATTCATAGAGCGCCGCTTTCGCCTCGAAGCCGACGCCCGGAACGTTTGGCAGGCCGACGCGGCTGTCTTTCACCTCGGTCGCGTCGGCGAAGCCGCCGAAGGGCTGGAACACGTCCGGGTAGGATTCATTGCCGCCGAGATGCAGGCCGGCGGCGATGTTGAGCGACATCTGATGGCCGCCATGCGGCACCACCCGGCGGCTCGACCAGCCGTTCTCCTTCAGCATGTCGAGGGTGCGCATATATTCCACCAGCCCGTAGGAGAGGGCGCAGTCGAACTGCAAGACGTCGCGGTCGGGCCGCATGCCGCCATGGCGGACCAGATTGCGCGCGTCCTGCATGGAAAAGAGGTTCTCGCCCGTGGCCATTCGGCCGGAGTAATGGTTGGCCAGCTCCGCCTGTAGCGCATAATCGAGCGGGTCGCCGGCTTCCTCGTACCAGTAGAGATCGTAGGGCTCGAGCGCCTTGGCGTAGGCGATAGCCGTCTGAAGGTCGAACCGGCCGTTGGCGTCGACGCAGAGATTTTGTCCCTCGCCGAGAACCGCGAGGGCGGCCTCGACGCGCTTCAGATCCTCGTTCAGCGGCGCGAGACCGATCTTCATCTTGCAGACCGTATAGCCGCGATCGCGATAGGATCGCATTTCGTCCTTCAGACCCTCGATCTCCTTGCCGGGATGGTAATAGCCGCCGGCCGCGTAGACCCAGACGCTGTCGTCGGCTTCGCCGGCCCGGTAGCGGTCCGCCAGAAGCCGGTAGAGCGGCTTGTCCGCGATCTTGGCGACCGCGTCCCACACCGCCATGTCGATCGTCCCGACCGCCACCGAACGCTCGCCGTGACCGCCCGGCTTCTCGTTGGTCATCATTGCCTTCCAGATCGCGAAGGGGTCGAGATTGTCGTGTTCGCGGTCGATCAGCGTCTCCGGGTCGGCTTCCATCAGCCGCGGGATGAAGCGTTCGCGCATCAGAGCGCCCTGGCCGTAGCGCCCATTCGAATTGAAGCCGAAGCCGACGACCGGCTTGCCGTCGCGCATCTGGTCGGTGACTACCGCGACGACGGAGCAGGTCATCTTGGAAAAGTCGATGAAGGCGTTGGCGATCGGACTGGCGATCGAGACGGTTTTTTCCCGGATCTCGGTGATGCGCATGACGATGCTTTCAGAATCGAATGATGGCGGGAGGCGTGGCGGCGACAGTCGCGATCACGGACGACCCGACCCTAGAAGAACAGGCCGCGCGGCATCGGGATCAGCAGGACGTTGGCCATGATCAGGTAGAAAGCGGTCAAGATGGCGACACCGATCACGCCGAGGACGGCGCCTTCGCGCAGCGTGACGCGCTCATGGCTGGCGACGGCCATGATGGCGAAGAAGGCGATGAGGCTGGCGACGAAGAATCCGAGGATCGGAATCAGCCCGATCCACGCGGCCATGGCGACCAGAAAGCCGATGCGGCGCGGCATCGACCCTTGCGTCTGCTCCGTCTCGCTTGCCGTTTCGTCGGCCGCCTCGACCGAGGGGCGCCGAGCCGCAATGACGAAATTGCGAAGGATCAGGATCGCCGAGAACACGATCATCGCGGCGGAGATGGTGATCGGAAACACCGAACCCATCGGCGTCATGCTGCCGGTCTGCAGGATAAGCACCACGCCGAGGCCGATGAACAGGGCTGCGGTTATGGTACCCGGCAGGTCGTGCGGTTTCCTAAGGACGGCCATCTCGGCTCTCCACGATGATGTCGGTCTTTGACTTGCGGGCCCGCCGCGCCCCGATCGCTCCGACGATCAGGGGATAGAACAGCGTCAGCACCGAGAAGGCCACGATGGCCAGCGAAATCGGCCGGGCGAAGAACATGCCCGGAACGTTCCCCTGCGCGTTGCCGATCAGATAGCTCTGCACGAATCCCTGCTCGGCGATCTGCCCCAGCACCAGCCCGAGCACGATCGGGGAGGGGGCGAAGCCGACCCGGTTGAGGATCCAGCCGATGACGCCAAGACCGAGCATCACGGCGACGTCGTTGAGATTGTTGTGGATCGCGAAGCTGCCGATGACCGTCATGAAGGCGATGGTTGGCACCAGCGCGGCTTTCGGGATCGCGATGATGCCCTTGTAGGCGTACCGCCCGACCAGCAGGCCGACCGGCAGCATCAGGATCGTGCCGATGAGCAGACCGAAGATGAAGGTGTAGACGATCGACCCTTGCGTGGTGAACAGCGTCGGGCCGATGCGGATGCCCTGGACGAGCAGCGCGCCGAGGATGACGGCATCCGGCGGCGTGCCGGGAATTCCCAGCACCAGCGTCGGGATGAAGCCGCCGCCGACGGTGCCGTTGTTGGCCGCCTCGGTGGCGATGATGCCGCCCGGCTCGCCCGTGCCGTAGCGTTCGGGATGCTTGGCGGACCGGCGGGCCTCGGAATAGGAGACGAGGCTGGCGACCGAACCGCCGGCGCCGGGCAGAATGCCGACGAGCGTGCCGATCACCGAGCTGCGGATCAGGTTGAACTTCTCCCGCATGACGATGGCGAAGGCTTCCTTCAGCCGATAGCCGCTGGTGTCGCTCTCGACCTTGAGATGCGGGTCCTTGGTCGCGACGAGGTCGATCAGGACCGGGATGCAATAGAGCCCGATCAGGCCGGAGACGATGTTGATGCCGCCGAGCAGCGCATGACTGCCCATGGTGAAGCGGACGTCGGCGCCGATGACCGCGACCCCGATCATCGACATGAGCAGGCCGAGGCAGGCGCCGATCATGCCCTTCATGAGATTGCCGACCGACAGCGCCGAGATCAGCGTCAGGCCGAAGACGGCGAGCCAGAAATATTCGGGCGGGCCGAAGGCGAGCGCGACCCGCGCCAGCGGCGGCGCCAGGAACATCAGCATCAGCGCCCCGACGATGCCGCCCGACACCGAGGCCAGGGTGGCGATGGAGATGGCCAACGCGCCGTCGCCGCGCTTGGCCATCGGAAAGCCGTCGAAAGTGGTGGCGATGGCCGAGGGCGTGCCCGGCGTGTTGACCAGGATGGCGGAATAGGAGCCGCCGTAGATCGCCCCGGTATAGATGGCGCCGAGCACGATGAGGCCGGAGGCCGGGTCCATCGTGAAGGTGAACGGCACGAGGACGGCCACGGCCATCGTCGCCGACAGGCCGGGCAGCGCGCCGATGACGATGCCGGCCAGCACGCCGCCGAGCGCCAGAACGAGGTTGAACGGCGTCAAGGCCTCGGCAAGATAGACGAGCTTGTCCATGGCGATCGCTTCAATGGAATGGAAAATGGCAGGCGGAAGCGTCGACCACTCCCGCCTGGGCTGGGCTGGCGCCTATTTCTGGGCGATGCCCATCTGCTCGGCGACCGCCTGATACTGCTCGCGGCGCTCGTTCATGAATGCCTCGACTTCGTCGTAGGGAACATTGATGACGACGAAGCCGCCGTCTTCCATCTTCTTGATGAAGTCCGGGTCCTGATTGACCTTGTCGAGGGCGTCGGAGACCTGCTTGCGGACGTCTTCGGGAGTAGAGTTCGGCACGGCCACGCCGCGATAGGCGCCCCCGACCATGTCGTAGCCGAGTTCCTTGAAGGTCGGAACGTCCGGGAAGCTCGGCACCCGCTCTTCCGATGCGACGGCGAGGACTCGCAGCGCGTCGCCCTGATTGATGGCGGAGGTCGTATAGCCGAAGCTCGCCAGAACCTGGTTGCCGAGTACGGCCGCGATGGACGGGCTCGTGCCGGAAAACGGCACATAGGTCGTGGTGATGCCGGCAAGACCGTCCAATTTCGTCTTCGCGACGTGATTGGCCGAATTGGTCCCCGAGCCAGAGAAAGTCACCAGCCCCGGATTTTCCTTGGCGTAGTTGACCAGATCCTCCAGCGTCTTGAACTGGCTGTCGGCCGGCACGACGATGGCGTCCGGCGTGTACTGGAAGAAGTAGACATTGGCGATGTCGTCGGTCTTGTAGCCGACTTCCTGCGCCATCGGCTGCAGGATGATATGGGGCAGGTTGGTGCCCATCAGCGTGTAGCCGTCGCCGTCCATGCCGTTGAGCTGCGACCAGGCCTGCGCGCCCCCGGCCCCGGCCATGTACTGGACCACCATGCTCTGCCCGGTGAGGCGCTCGAAGACCGGCTGCTGCAGCCGGGCGGCGATGTCGGATTCGCCACCGGCGTTGAACGGAATGATGTAGTTGACGGGCTTCGTCGGATAGTCCTGCGCGCTCGCGGAACCGGCCGTTAGTCCGACCGCCAGGACGACGCCTGCCATCAGTGACGTGAGTTTCATAGTATTCCTCCCAGTGAATGTCTCCCGACCGGCCCACTTGCGTCGCGCACCCTCCAGGCGCGAAACGGCGGCGACCGATCTTTTCCAATCTGTGACCACGCCACCGGCAATGTCAATCATGCGTCCGAAGATGCATGCAAGAAAGCGTTCGATTTAACCGTCGAGCCGTGTAGGGTGCCGGAAAGGCTCTCGCGGCAAGAGGGGAAAATCACGATGTCGAACGTCCCGACGCTCCTCGGCATTGAAAAACCGGAGCGCAAGCCGTCGCTGGTCGAAGCGGCCTATGACGCCGTCAAACAGGCGATTCGCGATGGCGTCTTTCCTCCGGGCTTTCAGGGCTCCGAACAGGAGATGGCGCAACGACTGGGGATGAGCCGGACGCCGGTGCATCAAGCGATCATCCGTTTGCAGAGCGAGGGCATGGTCGAGCTGCGGTCGAAACGCGGCGTCGTCATCAGCGCGCTGTCGCCTGACGACATGAAGGAGGTCTACGACGTCATCATCGCCGTCGAAGGCATGGCGGCGCTGCTCCTGGCCGAACAGCCGCGCGAGGCGCGCGAACCTGTTTGCCGCGACATGGAACGGCTGAACGCCGAGCTAGCCGAGGCCCTTGCCAGGGATGACCTTCTCGGCTGGGCCGATCTGGATGCGCGGTTCCATGCCTGCCTCGTGCATGGCGCCGGCAACGGCAGGCTGGAGCGGATCGCGACGATCAACATCGACCAGTCCTTCCGGGCGCGCCGGCTGACCTTGCATCTGCGGTCGAAGCCGACGGGCTCTATCGCGGAGCACCAGCGTATCGTCGACGCGATCCGCGCCGGCGAGCCGGGCGAGGCGCGTCAGATGGCCCAGGAGCACAAGATCCGGGCGCGAGATATGATCGTGGACCTCCTGCGGCGCTATGACATGAAGCATCTGTAACGCGGCTGTCAGGCCCGGCCGCGCTCATTCGGTTACGTCGGAAAATCCGCCGCGACGTCGCCGAACCCGTCGATCCAGCCGCGCACCGGCGTGCCGCGTTCGATGAAAGGCATGCCGTTCAACGAGCCGGTGATGACCACCTGACCGGGACTCAAGCCGCCGCAATGCGACCCGATCATCCGGGCCAAGGCGCAGAAGGTCGCGAAGGCGTCGCCGCCCGGCACGTGGGCGCTGCCATCGAGGACGGTATGCGAGCCGAGGTTCAGCCTGGCGCTGACCGTCGTAAGGTCCAACGCCTGCCAATCCGCGCGCGACGCCCCAATAACGACGGCGCCATTGAGCTGATTGTCGGCCAGCCTGAGCAGCGGCGGCGCCGTCTCGATGTCGGTCAGCCGCGTGTCGACGATCTCCAACGCAGCGACGGCGGAGACGCAGTCGCGTGCTTGGCGTTCGAATTCCGCGCTCTCGGGATCCGGCAGCGGCCTGTCCACGATGAAGCCGACTTCCAGTTCGATGCCAATGCGGTCGATGTCCGTGCGAGTGAAGACGGCGGGGCTCGCCCGCACGTCCTTTTGAAAGATTGGCGCCATGATCTGGTCCTGGCCGGGACGACGGCCGGTCTTGAAGCCGCCGACCGGACCCACGGCATCCGCCACGTGGCGCTGGATCGCATAGGCGTCACACGCACTGGCTACGCTGTCCGACACGTCGGCGGGAGGCACGCGCAGCCCGCCGTTCCTGGCCAGGATCAGCCGGTCGGCGAGGCCGAGATGTGCCATTCCCGCTACGCCGTGGGGCCGCGGACGGCGCCGGATTCGAGCATGGCGTCGATGGCCTTGTCGTCGTAGCCGGCCTGCGAAAGGACTTCGCGGCTATGCTCGCCGAGCAGCGGCGCGGGGCGCGTGACGCCGCCGGGCGTTTCGGAGAACTTGATCGGCAGTCCGATCGCCTTCACCGGGCCGGCCTTCGGATGCTCGGTTTCGACCACCATCTCGCGGAAAAGCGTTTGCGGGTCGCGGTGCATCTCGCCGACGTCGAGGACGGGACCCGCGGGAACGCCCGCCGTCTCCAGTCGCTCCAGCCACTCCGCCGATGACTGCCGCGAGAAGTAGCCGTTGAGGATGTTTTCGAGCGCGGCGAGGTTCTGCATCCGCCCGCTGTTGTTCGAGAAGCGTTGATCGTTCGCCAGTTCCTGCGCGCCGACGACAGCCAGCATCCGCTCCCAGTTCTTCTGGTTGGCCGCCCCGACCGTGATCCAGCCGTCGGCGGTTTGGAATGCCTGATAGGGCGCGTTGAGCGGATGCGCCGAGCCGAGCGGGCCGGGCGAAACGCCGGTGGCGAACGCGATCGCCGACTGCCAGTAGGTGTGGGTAATGCCGGCCTCGAACAGCGAGGTGTCGACCTTCTGGCCTTCGCCGGTCTGAAGTTTGCGCGCATAGGCGCTAGAGCAGCCGAGCGCCGCGAGGATGCCGGCGGTGATGTCGGTGACCGGCGCGCCGGATTTCACTGGCGGCCGGCCCGGCCCCTCGCCGGTGATCGACATCAGTCCGCTCATGCCTTGCGCGATCAGGTCGAAGCCGCCGCGCGATGCGTAGGGGCCGCTGCGGCCGAAGCCGGAGATCTCGCAATAGATCAGACCCGGATTGGCCTTGCGCAGGTCCTCGTAGCCGAGGCCGAGCTTTTCCATCGTCCCCATGCGGTAATTCTCGATGACGACGTCGGCGGTCTCCAGCATCCGCCGCAACACCGCCTTGCCGTCGTCGCTCTTGAGGTCGAGGACGACGCCGCGCTTGTTGCGGTTCATCATCATGTAGGCGGCGGATTCGCCGCCGATGTCTGGCGGCAGGAAGCGCCGGCTGTCGTCGCCTTCGGGCTTTTCGACCTTGATCACGTCAGCCCCCATGTCGGCGAGCATCATGCCGCAGACCGGACCCGCCATGATATGGGCGAGCTCGATGACCTTCATGCCCTCCAACGGGCCTTTCGCAGCGGTCATTACCGGCCTTTCCACTCGGGTTTGCGCTTGCCGAGAAAGGCTTCCATGCCTTCCTTGAAGTCCTCGCTCATATAGGCCTTGACGACCAGGTCGCGGTCATCGGCGCCGGCGCCCTCGATGCGCAGCCGGCGCAGCGCCTCCTTGGTGGTGGCGAGGGTGATCGGCGCGTGGCCGGCCAGCTGCTCGGCCAGCGCCTCGATACGGGTGATTAGCGCGGGGTGATCGGGCACGATCTCCGAGACGAGGCCGATCGCCTGCGCCTCGTCGGCGCCGACGAGCCGCGCGGTAAAGATAACCTCCTTGGTTCGGCCGGCGCCCATCAGGCTGGAAAGGCGCGAGAGATTGGCGATCGACAGACAATTGCCAAGGGTGCGGGCGATCGGAAAGCCGAATCTGAGGTCGGCGGTGGTGATGCGGATGTCGCAGGCGGCCGCGATTCCCGCGCCGCCGCCGGTGCAGGCGCCCGAGATCGCCGCGATGGTCGGCACCGGACAGGCCTCGACCGCGCCGAGGACGACGTCCATCCGGTGTTCGTAGTCGAGCGCGTCCTGATCGGTGGTGAAGCCGCGAAACTGCGTCATGTCGGTGCCGGCGGCAAACGCCTTCTCACCGGCGCCGGTGACGACAAGGCATTTGACCGAGCCGTCGGTGGGGACCGTCCGGCAGATCTCGGCAAGGCCGTCATACATGGCGAAGGTCAGGGCGTTGCGGGCTTGCGGGCGGTTCAGCGTGATCCAGGCGGTGGTTCCGCGGACTTCGTAGAGCAGTTCGTTATCGGACATCGGATCACCTGTAGAAGTATTCGACGAGAAACATCGGGATGGCCGGCACGTAGGTACAGATAATCAGCACGAACAGGAGAACCCCGATCAGCGGCAGGTTCCACTTCGTCACCTCCCAGATGTTCGCCTTGGCAATCGAGCAGGCCGTGATCAGCACCGAAGCGACGGGCGGCGTCTGCTGGCCGATGGCCAGATTCAGCGTCACGACCAGACCGAAATGCACCGGATCGATCCCTGCCTGCTGGATCAGCGGGGTGATGATCGGGACGACCAGGATGATCGCCGCGGCCGAATGCAGGAAGAAGCCGATCACCAGGAAGAAGACGTTGAGGATCAAAAGGATGAAGTACTGGTTGCTGGTGAGGTCCAAAATCGCCGCCGCGATGTCCTGGGGAACGCGCGCGGTGGTCAGGAATGAGCCCATCAGAACAGAGGTGGCGACCAGCAGCATGACGACCGCCGTCTGCATGCCACCTTCCAGCATCGCCTCCTTGAGCTGACGCCAGTCGACCTCCCGGTACCAGGCACCCACCAGGATCGCCGCGACGACGGCGATGCCGGCCGCTTCCGTCGCCGTCATGAACCCGCCGAAGATGCCGCCGAGAATGATCACCGGCAGGGAGAATGTCGGCAGCGCGTCGATGAAGGTGGCGCGCAGCGCTGGGAGATTGAAGGCATCCTCGGTCGGCCAGTCGTATTTGACCGCGTAGTAGTAGGCCACACCCATCAGCCCAGCCGCGCCTAGCAGCCCCGGCACGACACCCGCGACGAACAGCTGTTCGATGCTGGCGCCGGAGGAAACACCATAGAGGATCATCGGAATCGATGGCGGGATGATGATCGCCAGCGAGGCCGAGGATGAGGTGATCGCCGCCGCGAAGGGGGCGGGATAGCCGCGCCGCTTCATCTCCGGGATGATGATCGAGCCCATTGCCGCCACGTCCGCGACCGCCGAGCCCGAGATTTCGGCGAAGAACAGCGACACGCCGACATTGACCATCGCCAGGCCGCCGCGCACGAAGCCGATGATCGCCGAGACGAAGGCGATGAGGCGCCGGGTGATGCCCGTCGCGTTCATGATCGCGCCGGCCAGCACGAACATCGGAATGGCGATCAGCGAGAAGGATTTCGCGCCCGAGTACATATCGAGCGCGATCGTCACGAGGGCGCCGGCTCCGTCGGTCAGCCCGATGGCAAGGACCGCCGCCAGCGCCAGTGCGATGGCGATCGGCACGTTGATGCAGACCATCGCGACGAGCGCGATGAAGATAGCGAACATGAACATCAGGCCTGATCCTTGTCGGGCGTTGCGCCATGCGCCATGACCGCGTGTTCCACCGAGCGTCCGGCCATCACGTCGCGCCAGTAGTCGGGCAGACTGAGAAGTTCGGCGACGATGAACAGGATGGCGCCGATCGGGATGATCGATTGGGTGAGAGAGACCGGCACCCATGTCAGGCTGACCAGCGTCTCGCCTTCGAGGATGCTCAGGACCTCGAGCCCCGCCCAGGCGAGCAGCGCGAAGAACGAAATCACCAGGGTTTCGGCGACGATCACCGCCGCGCCGCGCGCCTTCCGCGGCAGCGCGAGGAGCACGTCATCGAAGCCGATGTGGCCGCGCCTGAGCGCGGCGAGAGCGGCGCCGTAATAGGTGGTCCATGCCAGGAGCACCGAGGCGACCTCGTCATACCAGGAGAGCGAAGCCCCTGCCTTACGGAAGATCACCGCCACCACGACCACGGTCGTGAGGCCAACCATGAGGGTAATGACCACCCAGGTCAGAACCTCGCCCAGAAGCTTCGCCATCAGGCGCAATTCGGCCTCCCGCGCCCGTTCGGGCGCCCCATTTGTCGATGATCGGTAATAATAGGACGGTCGTCCGCCAGACGGGCGGTGCCGCAATGAAGCAAGCCGGTGGCGCGGGCGCCACCGGCGTTCGGTTTACGAGCTGGAGGCGAGCGCCTGGATGTCCTCGATCAGCTTCTGGCCACCCTCGACCTGCTGACCGAATTCCTCGTAGATCGGCTTGGAGGCCTCGATGAAGGCATCCTTGTCGGCCTCGTTCACTTCGACGCCGGCTTCCTTGATCTTGTCGACCAGTTCGCCGTCGAGCTTGGCGGATTCGTCATAGGCGAAGTCGCTGGCCTTGACCGCGCAATCCTGGATCGCGGCCTTCAGCTCGTCGTCCCAGCCTTCCCACTGCTTGGCGGAGCTGGCCAGATAGGCCGGCGAATAGACGTGCCCCGTCATCGACAGGTATTTCTGCACTTCCTGGAACTTGCCGGAATAGATCTGGGCGAGGGGGTTTTCCTGCCCGTCGATGACGCCGGTCTTCAGCGCCGTGAACACTTCCGAGAAGGCCATCGGTGTCGGGTTGGCGCCGTAGCTCTGGAACATCTTCACCCGCCACTCGCCCTTCGGCGTACGCAGCTTGATGCCTTCCAGATCGGCTGGCACGGTAACCGGCCGGACGTTGTTGGTCACGTTGCGGAAGCCGTTTTCCCAGAAACCGATGATCCGGTAGCCCTTGTCGCTGGCCGCGTCGACGAAGGTGCTCCCCATCTCGTCGCGGACCTTGCGCATGTGGTCGCGGTCCTTGATCAGATAGGGCATCTCGAAGATGCCGAAGGTCGGCGACACGGAGCTCATGATCGAGGAGGGGATCGAGAAGGCGATTTGCCCGAGCTTGAGCTTCTGCAGCATCTCCTCGTCATTGCCGAGCTGCGACGAGCCATAGACCTCGACGGTCGCCTTGCCGCTGGCGTCGACGCATGCGGCGAAGTTGTTGCCGGTCGATTCGTAGAGCGATCCCGGCGCGCCGACATGGCCCAGTTTCAGGACCTCCTGGGCGTTCGCCGTCGTTCCCCAAAGCGCCGCTGCCGCGACGCCCATCATCAATGTGCGAATGTTCATTGTCTTTCCTCCCGGTTATTTTCGGACGGGCGGTTTCCTCCGCCCGATTCTTACTCTGCTGCTTGTTGTGCCTGCCCCTCCGTCGCCGAGGCGAGGACCTCCATCGCCGCCTCTACGCCGCCTGCCTTGTGCCGCACGCCCGCTATCCGCAAGCCCATCTCGACGCCCCCCAGCGTACCGACAAGCATGAGATCGTTGAAGTCCCCGAGATGGCCAATGCGGAAAATCTTGTCGGCCACCTTCGACAGTCCGGCACCGAGCGACATGTCGAAGCGCTCGAGGATGATCTTGCGCAAAGCGTCGGCGCCGCTCCCGTCCGGCATCAGTACGGCGGTCAGAGCGCCCGAATGCTCGGCCGGCTCGGCGCACAGAACGTCCAGGCCCCAACCCGCGACGGCCGCGCGCGTCGCCGCGCCATGACGCTGATGCCGGGCGAAGACGTTGTCGAGGCCTTCCTGGTGCAGCATCTCGATCGCCGCATCGAGGCCGTAGAGGAGATTGGTCGCCGGCGTGAACGGAAAGAACCCGTTGGCGTTGGCCGGCAGCATCTCGTCCCAGGCCCAATAGGATTTCGGCAGCATCGATGATTTCGACGCTTCGATCGCCTTGTCGGACAGTGCATTGAATGACAGGCCGGGAGGCAGCATCAGCCCCTTCTGCGAGCCGCCCACGGTGACGTCGACGCCCCATTCGTCGTGGCGGTAGTCGATCGAACCGAGCGACGAGATCGTATCGACCATCAGAAGGGCCGGATGGTTCGCCGCATCGATGGCCTTGCGTACATCGGCGACGGACGACACGCAGCCGGTCGAGGTCTCGTTATGGACGACGCAGACCGCCTTGATCGCGTGGCCCTTGTCGGCCGCGAGACGCTCGCCGATCGCTTGGGCGTCGGCGCCGTGGCGCCAGTCGCCAGCAATGAATTCCGTTTTCAGACCAAGGCGTTCGGCTAGTTTCTTCCAAAGACTAGCGAAATGCCCGGTCTCATACATCAAGACCAGATCACCAGGCGACAGCGTGTTGACTAGCGCCGCTTCCCAGGCGCCGGTTCCGGAGGCCGGGTAAATGACGACGGGATTGCTGGTCTTGAAGATCGTGCGGACGCCCGAGAGAACCCGCTTGCCTAGCGCTTGGAAGTCCGGGCCGCGGTGGTCGATGGTCGGTCTGTCCATCGCTCGCAGGACGCGATCGGGAACGTTCGTCGGACCCGGAATCTGGAGGAAGTGACGTCCCGGTTGATAGCTCACGATCAGTCCCCCTGAGATCGTGACGCCTTGCCGCATCCGATCCCTTTCCTGCGATGCGCTCTTGCCGGCACATCTTAATTGCGGTCATATTGAATTATGAATTCATTATTTCTGTCAAGCGGCGAATGGCGCTTTCCCGCAGTGGAGATCCGAAATCGTGGGTGAGATGATCCGGCCGGGCCTGTCCCGCAGGCTGTCGAAAGAAATCGCCGGGGAGGTGCTGTTCGATCGTTTTTCTCGCGGGCGCTACGCGACCGACGCCTCGATCTACCAGATCATGCCGGCCGGCGTGGTGGTGGCGAAGACGACGGACGATGTCGCCGCCGCGCTCGACGCGGCCCGCGAGGAGGGACTGCCGCTGACGATGCGGGGCGGCGGCACGTCGCAATGCGGCCAGACGGTGAATTCCGGGCTCGTCGTCGACACTTCGAAATACCTCAACCGTCTCCTGGAACTGGACGTCGAAGGCCGTCGCGCGGTGGTTGAGCCCGGCATCGTGCTGGACGACCTCAACCGGCTCCTGAAACCGCATGGCCTGTGGTTCCCGGTCGATGTTTCCACCGCTTCGCGGGCGACGATCGGTGGCATGGCCGGCAACAATTCCTGCGGCTCGCGTTCGCTGCGTTATGGCACCATGCGCGACAACGTCATCGCCATCGACGCGATCCTCGCCGACGGAACCAGGGGCCGCTTCGCCCGCCTCGACCAGGGCGCCTCGGATGAGCCGCCGCGCGATCTCGTCGCCGCCATGCTGGCGCTCGGCCGGCGCGAGGCCGCCGAGATCGAAGCGCGGTTCCCGAAGGTCCAGCGGCGGGTCGGCGGTTATAATCTGGACGCGCTGATGCCGGCCGCCGAGCCGATCAATCTCGCCCATCTCCTCGTCGGCTCCGAGGGCACGTTGGGAATTTCGACGGCCATCGAGATCGCTCTGTCGCCGCTGCCGAAGACCACCAAACTGCTCGGCGCCTGCCATTTCCCTACCTTCCGGGCGGCGATGGACGCCGCGCAGCACATCGTCGCGCTGAAACCCACCTCGGTCGAACTCGTCGATTCGACCATGATCGCGCTCGCCCGGCGGATCGACATGTTCGTGCCGACGCTGGAAGCTTTCGTCGAAGGCGATCCGGCGGCGCTGCTCCTCGTCGAATTCGCCGACGAGGCGGACGAGAACGAACGCAGCATCGAAGCGCTGCGGGACGTCATGAGCGGTCTCGGCTACGGTTTCGGTAAGGGAGGCGAACAAGAAGGCGGTGTCGTTGCGGTCAAGGACGCCAAGCTGCAGGCCGCTATCGCCGACCTGCGCGCCTCCGGCCTCAACATCATGATGTCGATGAAGGAGGCGGGCAAACCGGTGTCTTTCGTCGAGGATTGTGCGGTGCCGCTGGAACATCTCGCCGACTATACCGATCGGCTGACGGCGATCTTCGAGCGGCATGGCACGCGCGGCACCTGGTACGCCCACGCCTCAGAGGGTTGCCTGCACGTGCGTCCGGTCTTGAATGTCAAGCTGGACAAGGACGTGGCCACCATGCGGGCGATCGCCGAGGAGGCCTTCGCGATGGTGCGCGAATACAAGGGCTCGCATTCCGGCGAACACGGCGACGGCATCGTCCGCTCGGAATTCCACGAGCAGATGTTCGGCGCGCGCATCGTGCGCGCCTTCGAGGAGGTGAAGGCCATTTTCGACCCGTCCGGGTTGCTCAATTCCGGCAAGATCGTCCATCCGCCGAAGATGGATGACCGCAGCCTGATGCGATACCCGCCAGGCTACGCGGTCGAGGATATCACGACGGCCTTTGACTGGTCGGACTGGCCGGGAGCGGCCGGCGGGCTCCAAGGGGCCGTCGAGATGTGCAACAACAACGGCGCCTGCCGGAAGATGGCTGGGGCCGTCATGTGCCCGAGCTACCGCGTCACCCGAAACGAGAACGACGTGACGCGCGGGCGTGCCAACACCCTGCGCCTGGCGCTGTCGGGGCAACTCGGCCCCGATGCGTTGGCCTCCGACGACATGGCCGAGACGCTCAAGCTCTGTGTTTCCTGCAAGGCCTGCCGCCGCGAATGTCCGACCGGCGTCGACATGGCCAAAATGAAAGCGGAAGTGCTCTACCAGCGCGGGAAGGCCAAGGGCTTTTCGCTGAAGGATCGATTGATCGCCGAGCTACCGCGTTATGCGCCGGTGGCTGCGCGGCTGACGGGATTGCTGGCGCTGCGCGATCGCATTCCCGGGTTTGCCGCGCTGTCGGAGCGCTTGTTCGGTTTCTCCCGCCGCAGGACGCTTCCGATCTTTCGGCGCGATTGGTTCCGCGACGGGGAGGGGGATCGGGGCGAGCCGCTGCCGCGAGCGGGCGAACGTGGTGTGGTTCTTTTCGCCGACACCTTCGGCCGCTGGTTCGACCCCGAGACGCTGCGTGCTGCAGTGAAGGTCCTCGAAGCAGGCGGCTACAGCGTTGCGACCGCCAGTCTCGGCATTGGCGAGCGGCCGCTGTGCTGCGGCCGGACCTACCTCGCGGCGGGCATGGCGGATCGAGCCAGGGAGGAGGCGCGGCGTACGATCGCAGCGCTGCTACCGCATGTGCGGGCGGGGCGGACGATTGTCGGTCTCGAGCCGTCCTGCATCCTGACGCTGCGCGACGAATTCTTGGCGCTGGTGCCCGGAGAGGACGCCGAATCCGTTGCCGCCGGCGCGATGCTGTTCGAGGAGTTTCTGGTCCGCGAAAACCGGGCTGGCCGCCTGTCCTTGCCGCTCGGACTGCTGGACCGAAAGGCCTACCTGCACGGACACTGCCACCAAAAGGCGTTCGGCGCGATGTCGGCGGTCGAAGGCGCGTTGCGGCTGATTCCGAACCTCGATCTTGAGGTGATCGAATCTTCATGTTGCGGCATGGCCGGCGCTTTCGGCTACGATGCCAAGACGATCGACGTGTCGTTGGCGATGGGCGAGTTGTCCTTGTTGCCAGCCGTGCGAAGTGCGTCGGAGGATGCGATCATCGTCGCGGACGGCACCTCCTGTCGCCACCAGATCACCGACGGTGCAGGCCGAAAGGCGGTTCATGTCGCCGAGGTTCTCGCCGGCGCGCTGGACCGGCCGCTCGCGGCGGCGTAGCAGCAGACATCCCGTCCGCCGTGGGCTGCGGTGGGACCGAGATCAAGCGCGACGGCCTGTTGGCGGATCGCTATACTGACGCAGGACAATGAGACATGAGCCTTGCCGACCTGAACCCCGAAGGCTTCCTGACGCGTCCCGCGCTGGCGGTCGAACTGACCGACCGGATGCGGCGGATGATCATGGAAGGCGAGCTGAAGGGCGGCGAGAAAGTGCCTGAGAAAGCACTGACCGAACGTTTTGGCGTGTCGCGCACGCCGGTTCGTGAGGCCTTGAAGGTTTTGGCGCACGAGGGGTTCGTGCAACTCGTCCCGAACCGGGGTGCCGTCGTGGCGCGGCAGACCCTGTCGGAACTGGCGGAACTGTTCCCGTTGATCGCGGTGCTGGAAGGCCTGGCCGGCGAACTGGCGGCCGAACGAGCCTCGGATGAGGATATTGCGGCGATCGGCGAACTGACACGCCGTCTTCGCGAAAGCCACGAAATGCAGGATCGCCCCACCTATTTCGAGATCAACCAGGCGATCCACGCGGCCATACTCACGGCCGCCGGCAACCCCACTCTCATCCAGCATCACGCCATGGTGGCGCGGCGTGTCTACCGGGCGCGCTATCAAGCCAATCTGACACCCGAGCGCTGGCTCGCCGCGACGCGGGAACACGAGGTCATCCATGCCGCGCTTGCGAGGCGGGACGCCCCTCTTCTCGGCCGTTTGATGAAGGAGCACCTTCAGTTCAAGCTCCAGACCCTGGTGGCGATAATCGACGAATGAACCACCTCGGTCAGCTGCTCGCCCGAGCGGGTGGTGGCTGTGATACGGCCGACTTGGCGCCGAGCCGAATTCTAGCCATGAAGCATGCTATGCTGATCTCGTCTGGGGTTGGGGGGCTCAGCCTATCCCTCGACGGATTTTTTGGGTAAGAAACTCTTAATCCTTTAAATTTCCACTGCGGGTGGATGGTTGTTATGGCAAGTTCAAGTCACGTCTCTCGAATGCTTTTCATTCGAGGTATAGCCTTAGTCCATGATGCCGTCATGGGAGGCGCGGCGCTGTTTCTGGCTCTGGTCCTGAGGCTGGATCTGGATAGGGTCCTTTCCAACCTGCTGGAATATGGCCTTGCGACGCTTGTTTTTGGCGCAGTCGTTGGCATCGTCGGATTCGTGCTCGGGATGAACCGGGGGGTCTGGCGCTACGCCTCGCTCCCGGATCTCGTGGCGATCATCAAGGCGGCTACAATCTCGGTTGCGATTTTCATCGTCGCGCATTTCCTGCTGGTGCGGCTGGAGGCGATCCCGCGCTCGTCGATGATTATCGCATGGGCGTTTCTGATCGTCTTGCTGGCGACGCCACGCGCCGTCTATCGGGTCTATCGCAACTGGCGGGATACGCGCCGCGCCCGGGACAGGGACGGCGGCTCGGCCAAGCGCGTTTTGCTGATCGGCGCCGGCGATAACACCGAGACATTCTTGAAGACCATCGCGGAACGAAGCGGACAATCCTTCGATGTTCTGGCGATCATCGACGAGCGGGGACGCCGCACCGGCCGGTTCATTCGCGGCGTTCCGGTACTGGGGGGGATGGAGAAACTGCCGCAGATCATCCGGCGGTTCGATCGACGGGGGCGCCGGCCCGAAGCCTTGATCCTGACGCGAACGCGCGAGGACTTCGAGCGCCACGCGCGGATTCAGGATTTGATCGACATCGCCAGCGAGCATCGTCTGGAGATGCTGCGCTTGCCCAAGGTTCTCGACCTGCGCGAAGTCGGCGCGGAAGTGGAAGTCCGCCCGATCAAGCTGGAGGATTTGTTGCAGCGCAAGCCGCTACGCCTGGACGTTCCGAAAATGGCGACGATGATCAAGGGCCAGAAGATATTGATCACCGGAGCGGGCGGTTCGATCGGATCGGAACTCGTCCGTCAGATCGTCGCCCTGGAACCGGCCAGCCTGATCCTTGTGGATGCCAGTGAGTACCTGCTTTACGCGATCGACGGCGAACTGCGTCGAGGCAACCCCCAATACGCCCTGCATCCGCTGTTGTGCAACGTGCGTGAGAAGGAGGCGATCGCCCGCATTGTCGATGCGCACCGGCCGGACGTCATTTTTCACGCCGCGGCACTGAAGCATGTTCCGATCGTCGAAGCGCAGCCGCTCGAAGGACTGTTCACCAATACCATCGGGACCCGCAACGTGGCGGAGGCCGCGATGCGCGCCAAGGTGGGCGCGGTGGTCATGATCTCGACTGACAAGGCCGTCAATCCGGCGAATGTCATGGGCGCCAGCAAGCGCATGGCGGAGATGTTCTGCCAGGCGATGGATCTGGGTTCCGATAAGGCCGGAACGCGTTTCGTCACCGTCCGCTTCGGCAATGTCCTCGGCTCGGCCGGCTCGGTCGTTCCGCTTTTCGAAAAGCAATTGAAGGCCGGTGGACCGCTGACGGTCACCCATCCGGAGATCGAACGTTACTTCATGACGATACCGGAAGCCTGCCTTCTGGTGCTGCAATCGGCCGCCCATAGCCTGGAGGACCCCGAGGAACGGGGGCGGATCTTCGTGGTCGACATGGGTGCCGCGGTGAAGATCGCCGATCTCGCGCGCAATGTCATTCGTCTCTCCGGCTTGCGGCCGGATATCGACGTCAACATCGTCTATACGGGCTTGCGGCCGGGCGAAAAGCTTTATGAGGAGCTGTTCGATTCCCGCGAGACGTTGGCGCAGACGGATATCGACGGAATTCTCGTGGCGTTCCCGCGCGCAATCGAGCGCGGCGTCATCGTGCGTATCTTCGACGAGATGCGGCGTCTGATCGACGTCAATGACGTCGCGGGAGCCCTGCGTCTATTGAAGGCGACCGTCACCGAATTCAGCCCCGGCAAGGAGGTGCTCGCCATGATGCAGGGCGGTCCGCAGGTGCACCCGGCCGAACACGTCGCTCTCACCGCTGCCGGTTACGACAAATCCGACCTTCACGATCGTTGAGGCCGGGTTCATCGCCGGGGGGCCGCCGAGACCTGCGCGGTTCTCTCTACTCCCGGCGGGCGACGGGATTTCGTCCGATATCGAAATAGGCAAGCCCGGCGGCATCGGTCACGCTACGCTCGTACATGTTGCGTCCGTCGAAGATCACCTTGTCCTTCAACAGCGACGCGATTTCGCCGAAATCGGGGCTGCGGAACTCGCGCCATTCGGTCACGATGGCAAGGGCATCGCTCCCCTCCAGAGCATCGGCGGCGCTGGGACACAGGGTGAGCCGCGAAGCATCCGCGAAAATCTGCCGTGTCTGTGTCATCGCCGCTGGATCGTAGGCGCGCACCTGAGCGCCATGGGACAGCAAGTCCGCCACCAGTACGCGACTGGGCGCTTCGCGCATGTCATCCGTATCGGGCTTGAATGACAGCCCCCAGAGCGCGATCGTCTTGCCTTGCAGATTCGTCTCGCCGTCGTAAAAGGCGGCGAGCTTTTCGAACAGCGCGTGCTTCTGGCGTTCGTTGGCCTCTTCTACCGCCCGCATGACGCGCAGCGGCACGTCACGGTCCGTGCCCATGCTGATCAGCGCGCGCGCGTCCTTGGGGAAGCAGCTACCACCATATCCGCAGCCGGGATAAAGGAACCGAAGGCCGATGCGGGGATCGCTTCCGATGCCGCGCCGCACCGCTTCGATGTCCGCTCCCACGGCTTCCGCAAGGTGCGCCAGTTCGTTCATGAAGCTGATGCGCGTCGCCAACATCGCATTCGCCGCGTATTTGGTCAGTTCCGCACTCCGCGGATCCATGACGATGATCTTGTCCTGGCGACGATTGAGAGGCGCGTACAGGTTGCGCATGATCTCGGTCGCCCACGCATCGGAACTCCCGATGATGATGCGATCCGGACGGGTGAAATCCGCGATGGCAGCCCCTTCCTTGAGGAATTCAGGGTTGCTCACCACCGAGAACTCCACATCGACGCCACGGGACCGGAGCCTCGCGGCGATCACCGCCTCGACCTTCGCCGCGGTCTCCACCGGAACCGTCGATTTGTTGACGATCACCGCTTTTTGCGTCAGCCGATCGCCGATCGCCGCGGCGGCGGACAGGACATGGCGCAAATCGGCGCTGCCGTCTTCGTCGGGAGGCGTCCCGACGGCTATCAGGAAGATGTTGCTGCGGCCGACGGCTAGGTCGTAATCGGTGGTAAATTCCAGCCGTCCGGACTGTCGGCCGCGCTGCAGCAGCGGCTCCAGACCCGGCTCGAAAATCGGCACCTGGCCGCGTCGCAGCATGTCGATCTTGGCGGGGTCGGTGTCGACGCAAATGACGTCGTTGCCGAGATCGGCAAAACAGGCGCCGGCCACCAGCCCGACATAGCCGCTACCAATCACCGTGATCATCATGCGCTATGTCCAAGTCCAGGGTTCAAGGCGAGCCGAAAAAAGAGCCTCCCGGATAAACAGCCCGAAGGCTCGAAGGGCAACAGAAAACATACTTCCGGCCGGACGTCCCGGAGTCTCGAATGAGCCCATTCATCGCGATGCGACGAAGGGATTGCAGTGGGTAATACCAACCTGCGGGACCAGCCTGCCGTGTCTCGACCATCGGCGCCACATATGGCAGCGCCGGGCCGGCGGACTGGCCGTGCCGGCTTCCTTGCAGCGGAGGTGGCAACAGGTTAGTCCTCCGCCTGGGTGTTCGGACTTGCCAAGGTTGGTGAGGACAGCGCCTGGCTCATTCGTTTTCGCGCTTTACAGGCCGCGTTGCGTGAATTAGAGCGGCTTTGAATAAATAGCGCAGCGGAATTTCCCTCACGATAGCGCCCAGTGGCCGTTTCGATGGAAAAGCCTGAGAGCGCTCATAGCCGCAGACCAAGGTCGATGAAGGGAAATGAACGGCGCCGTTCGTGCCAGGTCGGCCGAGGCGGAATGTTTGGTTCTTTGGGGCCATGTCCTGCTTGTCCGCCATCTCATTTTTGAATTATCCAGGTCCGTTTTGAGAGGCGTAGGCTTTTAGGCCCGTCTTTTCTTGTCCAATACCGAAGACTCGCACCTTCAAGAAGCTCGGCGTCGACGTCCTGAACTTCACACCAAACTGGCGCGTGGTGAAGCGGTTGATGCTGGAATCGCTCCGCCGCAAGGGCGATTTCTGCTGGCACTGCCACACCGGCATCTTCTCCTACCCGATGCATATGGCCATCAAGTTCAACGTGCCGCTGGTCTTCTGGGGCGAGCCCTCGTCGGAATACACCCAGTATTACGACTATGCCGAGGACGAGATCGAGCAGGTCGACGAGACGCGGTTCAACCGCTTCGTCAATCTCGGCATCACCGCCGAGGACATGTACGGCATGATCAAGGGCGATTTCGATCTCGATCCGCGTGACCTGCTTCCCTACACCTATCCGAAGTTGCGCGATCTTAAGCGGCTTCGTTACGAATCCGTCTGCCTGGGCTCCTACATTCCCTGGGATGTGAAGAAGAATGTCGGGCTAATCCAAGAAGAACTCGGCTGGAAGGGCGATCAGGTCGAGGGCATGCCGTGGGAGGAATATCCTTACGAGAAGATCGAATGCTTCATGCAGGGCATGCGCGACTACATCAAATATCTCAAGCGCGGCTATAGCCGGGTCAGCCAGATGGTCGCCCTCGACCTGCGCAACGGCCGCATCACCAAGGAGCGCGGCCAGGAACTCGTCGACAAGTTCGAAGGCCGCAAACCGCCGTCGCTGGACATTTTCCTCGAATATGTCGGCCTGGATCAGAAGGAATTCGACGAGATCGTGTCGCACACTGTGGTGGCGCCGCACGAGCCCAATTTCGGCCAGAACGAATGGGCGCCGAAGACCTGGGACTACGACAAGTGGTATCGCGAGGGCTGAGGCCAGAGCGAGGATACCATCTTCTGAAAGTTCGCAGTCTGACAATGGCCACTTTTCGATGAAATCCATCCGTTCCGACAAATCCTCGGAACGGATGTCATGCCGACGTGCTTGCAACACGGCATCGAGATGTCTCTCCAAATCTATTCAAGATTTCAGGATCGACGGATTATGCTGAAGTTGTTACCGGGAAGAGCATGACGCGATCGACGAACCCGCAGCGAGCGACCATCAGACTGCTGACCGCGGTCCTGGTGACGCTGACGGTTTTGTTGTCGCAGTTCGCACCTGCGGGAGCGGCTCCGACCTATCGTCACGTCGCCTCATGGAACGCCGCGCTTTCCGTTGACGGCGATCAAGGACACGGTGTGACCAACTCGGCGGTAGCCCTCGCCGGCGAGCATGGCGCGACGGACAGCTCATGCAGTAGCGACTGTCCGGTCAAATACGTCGCTCTGGCTTATGGAGCGACGGGCGCCGAGTTGCCCAAGGCTCGCATTCCCTCTCACGTCACGGAGCTGATCGGTCGACCGGTCGACACGGGCGTCAGACCTCCACGGGTCTGACATCTCGATGCCGCCTCCTGTGGCCATGTCGCATCCGATCGCTTTCGATGGCTTTCGGCTGCAAAGCCGATCCGCCTGAGCGCGGGCCGGCGCTGGATTCCGGTCGGCATCCCTGAACCTTCGACTATCAGCACTCCTTCCAGATCCGCGCGGTGCAGACACCGCGTGGCGGAAAACGCTTCGGCCGCTGACGGCCGTAGATCGGAAGGCACATCCCAAGTGAGTAACGAGGAACGACCTATGTTGAACAAACTGATCATCGCCGCCGCTTTCGCATCCACGGTCATTGCCGCCCCGGCGTTTGCCGGCGGAACGCATGCCGGCGGTGACAACAAGGAAATGGCCGTCGGCAAGCCCGGCAAGGCCGACGCTGTCGACCGGACCATCGAAATCACCATGCTGGAGACCGAGGACGGCGACATGATCTTCGAGCCCTCCAGGATCGAAGTGACGAAGGGTCGGACGATCCGCTTCACGATCGAGAACGAAGGCGTGCTCGAGCACGAGTTCGTCATCGGTACGCCGAAGGCGAACCAGAAGCACAAGGGCGAGATGGCCATGTCCGCGGACATGAAACATGCCGACGCCAATGCCATCCGGTTGGACGAGGGCGAGGACGGCGATATCGTCTGGACCTTCACCAAGACCGGCAAGTTCGAGTTCGCCTGCCTGATTCCGGGGCATTACGAAATGGGCATGCACGGTCCGTTGATCGTCGCGGCGAAATAGGTTCGCGCCCGCTTCGGCGTTGCGCGGCCCAGGCCGGCCGACGCCGGACGCCGCGCAAGAAATACCGCGGGCCCGGTGAATTCTCCGGCGGGCCCGCGGTTCAAAAGGATCGCCAGTCTGCAGCGGTCGCCGAATTATCACGCAGCGTTGTATTTCCGCGCCTTCAATTCGACGGGATGATGAATTAGACACTGGCTATGATGCGGTTCTTGTTGACGCTCCTTTTGATTTTGCCGATCTTGCTGACGCCCGCCTATGGCATGGTGCTGGCACCGGCGATCGATATCTCGATCCCGGAGGCGAGCGGCGCGACGGCGCGCGCGTGGAGCAATGCGGGCAAGCGTTGCGGCATGGCGGCGAAAGGCCAGCAGTCCAGCCGCTGTGTGGTAGATCTGATCGCTATTCTCTCGCCCGCCGTCTTGGCCGCCGGCAGCGATCGCGCCTTTCACAAGCGAACTGTCGATCTCCAGGGGCGATCACGGACGCCGCGTCCCCTGACGAAACCGCCTAGAGCCTGATTCTCGCCGTCTCCGGCCGATCGTACTCGGCCGCAAATTCTATTGAATCAGGATTATCCCTATGCTTACACGACGCGCTATCCTCGGCGCCGGCCTGTCCGCGACGGCATTGGCTGTCAGCGGCTGTGTCACCTCGCCGCCACCGGTTGCGCCGGCCCCGAAACCCGCCCCGGTTCCGGCCTATCCGCTTTCCTACGGGCCAATCTCCACCGAGCCCTATCCGATCCCGGCGGTTCCACCGGGTGTGGTCGCGCCGCAATATTGGCGTCAGCTCGTCGACGACCCCACGGGAGAGGTTCCCGGAACCCTCGTCGTCGATCCAGGCGAGCGCTTCCTCTACCTCGTCCAGGAGGGCGGGAAGGCTTTGCGCTACGGGGTTGGCATTGGGCGTGCCGGCTTTGCCTGGTCGGGCAAGGCGACGATCCAGTACAAGCGCCACTGGCCGACCTGGACGCCGCCGACGGAGATGATCGCCCGCCAGCCGGAACTGGAGAAATATTCCGCCGCAAATGGCGGCCAGCAACCCGGGCTGGACAATCCGCTCGGCGCGCGGGCGCTCTATCTCTTCCAGAACGACAGGGACACGCTGTACCGCATCCACGGTTCGCCGGAGGCCAATTCGATCGGTCGCGCCGTGTCTTCCGGCTGCGTCCGGCTGCTGAACCACGAGATCATCGATCTCTACGACCGCGTGCCCGAAGGTACGACGGTGCTGGTTCGCGCGGCGAAGGAACCGGAAGGGCTGGTGTGATGGCGCACCTGCTCCCGTGGCATGGCGCCGAAGCGGTCGACCGCTTTGTCTGGTGGTTTGCCCGATGATGCGGTGGGGGCTCATCCTCGCCGCAATCATTGCGGCGGGAGTCGGCTTGTGGACCGTCATGGCGCTTCCTGGCGTCGGGGAGGCGGGGCTGTTGCGCCCCGCTGACGCGGCCGTGGTGGCGCAAGGGCAGTCGCTCTACGCGGCGAACTGCGCCTCCTGCCATGGCGAGAACCTGAAGGGGCAGCCGGACTGGCGCTCTCCCGGTCCCGACGGCCTGATGCCGGCGCCGCCGCACGACGAAAGCGGTCATACCTGGCACCACGACGACGAGACCCTGTTCCGGCTGACCAAGCTGGGGCCGGCGGCTGTCGTCGGTGGTGACTATGAGTCGGCGATGCCGGCCTATGAGGACATGCTGAGCGATGAGGAGATCGTCGCGGTGCTGTCCTACATCAAGTCGACCTGGCCCGAAGAAATCCGCACCCGCCACGATTCGTTGAACGCCGCGCGGGCGAAAAGTAAATGATCGACGGTGGGCATCCCTGATTGGGGTGTCCGCCATCGATGTTATAATCGGTGTCTCTCTCCGGAGCGCCGCGCCGCTCCGGCCGATTTCTTATGCCGCAACGGCCTGAATTTTCGAGGATACCCATGATCTCCCGACGCCGCTTCATGCTGGGTACGGCTGCTCTCGCCGGATCGGCACTCACGCCGGCCGCGATCCGTGCCGCGTCCGCGGCCGAACCCTTGCCGGAACTGCGCGCGGCTCCTGGAGTGGCGCAGCTTCTGCCCGCCGACTCGTTCGGTCCGACCAAGGTCTGGGCCTATAATGGCGCCACACCGGGCGAGGCGATCCGCGTCAAGGCCGGCGAGCGGGTCCGACGCAGCCTTGTCAACGACCTGCCGCAATCGACGGCCGTGCACTGGCATGGCATCCGGATCGACAACGCCATGGACGGCGCCGCTGGCCTGACCCAGGATGCGGTCCCGGCGGGTGCCCGCTTCGACTATGACTTCGTCGCGCCGGACGCCGGTACCTTCTGGTATCACAGCCATGACCGTTCCTGGGAGCAGATGGCGCGTGGCCTGAGCGGCCCGCTGATCGTCGAGGAGCCGGAGCCCTGGCGCGGCGCCGATCGCGAATTGACGTTGTTCATCGATGACTGGCGACTGACCAAGGACGGCAGTTTCGACGAGGATAGCCTCGGCAGCCTCATGGATTGGGGGCATGGCGGGCGCATCGGCAATGTCGTGACGGTCAACGGCACCGTCGGACCCGAATTGCCTGTCAGAGCCGGCGAACGCATCCGGCTGCGCCTGATCAACGGTGCCAATGCCCGCATCCTGGGGGTCTCGCTCGAAGGGTTTGCCCCACGCCTGATCGCCGTCGACGGCCATCCTGTCGCGCCCCGCGGGCTTAAGGACGATGTGGTCGTCCTCGCCCCGGCGCAGCGCGCCGACGTGGTCGTGGATTGTCAGGCCGAACCCGGCGCGCGCGTTCCCATCAAGGTCTATGCGGACCGGGCCTGGATCGATGCCGCCGATCTCGTCTATGACGATCAGGCGGCGCTGCCCGCAAAACCGGGCGACATCCAGCCGCTGGCGGAAACCATGCGCCACGCGCTGGACATGGACAAAGCCCTCGACGTCCGGCTCGACATGTCAGGCGGCGCCATGGGCTCGATGGAACGGGCGATGGTCGGGGGACGTGAGCGCGGTTTCGAGGAGCTGGTGAAGCTGCGACGCGTCTGGGCCTTCAATGGCGTGGCCGGCGACATGGACGAACCGCTGTTTCGCGCCTCGGCAGGGCAGACGGTCAAGCTGACGATCTTCAACGACACACGCTGGCCGCATGCGATGCATCTGCACGGTCACCACTTCAAGGTGCTGACCCGCGACGGCAAGGCCGATCCGAACGGCGACTGGCGCGATACCGTGCTCAACGCGCCGATGGAGACGATTGAGGTCGCGCTTGAGGCGTCCAATCCGGGCAAATGGCTTTTGCATTGCCATATGCTCGAACATCAGGTCGCCGGCATGAAGACCTGGTTCGAGGTGGCATAGACGCTTGCCCCCGCTATCGACTCGGAGAGCGCCGCGCCGGCTTCCGGCAAGGGGCCCGCGCGCGTTGAATCCGCCGCTTCGCCCGACCGATTTACGGCCGATGGAGAATGTTGCCGTGGTTCTCGATCGAGTTTTTCGCGCTGATCAACGGCCGAGTTTTGCCCGCGCCTTCTCGGCGACGGCGGCGGGGGTGATGTTGAAGTGTTCGTAGACGTCGGGGCCGGGCGCCGAGGCGCCGAAACTCGTCATCCCGACGACATCGTCCTCGCTCTCCACATAGCGCGCCCAGCCGAACGGGCTGGCGGCTTCGACGGCGACGCGGGGCGCCGAACCGAGCACCTCGTCGCGATAGGCTTTGGGCTGCGCCTGGAACAACTCCCATGAGGGCATCGACACGACGGCGGCGGAGATGCCACTGTCGGCGAGAAGCGCCTTCGCTTCCACGGCCAGGCCGACTTCGGAGCCGGTGGCGAGGATGGTCACGTCGCGGTTGCCGTCAGCCGCGGCGATGACATAGGCGCCCTTGGCCGAGCGGTTCTCCTTGGCCCCGTCCGCCCGCAGCGTTGGCACGCCCTGGCGCGTCAGCACGAGAGTCGAGGGCGTGGCCTTCGCGGTCAGCGCCAATTCCCAGCACTCGGCCGTCTCGACCCCGTCGGCGGGGCGGAAGACATTCATGTTCGGCATCGCCCGCAGCGAAGCCAGATGCTCGATCGGCTGGTGCGTCGGGCCGTCCTCGCCCTGGCCGATCGAATCATGGGTCATGACGTAGATCACCGGCAGCCCCATCAGCGCCGACAGGCGCATCGCCGGGCGGGCGTAGTCGGTGAAGCACAGGAAGGTGCCGCCGAAGGGCACGAAGCCGCCGTGTAGCGACAGGCCGTTCATCAGCGCGGCCATGCCGTGCTCGCGCACGCCGTAATAGATGTAGTTGCCGGTGTAATCCTCGGTCGAGATCGGCTTGGCCGCTCCGGCCTTGGTCAGGTTTGAGCCCGACAGATCCGCCGAGCCGCCAATCAGCTTCATCGATTTCGCGGTCAGGGCGTCGATCACCGTCTGGCTGGCCTTGCGGGTGGCGACGCTCTTTTCCCCGGCAAGCTGGATCTTGACCTCGGCGAGGATCGCGGCCGCGTCGCCGTCGAACCCGTCCGCCATCACGCGCTTCCAGTCGGCGGCCTTTTGCGATTCCGCCTTGGCCAGACGATCGGCCCAGGCGTCGGCCTCGGACGCACCGCGCCCGCCGACCGCTTTCCAGAAATCGGTGACGTCGTCGGGCAGGACGAACGGTTCGTGGTTCCAGGACAGGGTGTCGCGGGCATAAGCGATGCCCTCGGCGCCGACCGGCGAGCCGTGGATGCCTGAGGTGCCGGCCTTCTTGCCGGCGCCGTAGCCGATCGTCGTGCGGCAGGCGATCATCGTCGGGCGGTCCGACGTCCGCGCCGCTTCGATCGCCTCCGCGACGGCTTCCGGATCGTGGCCGTCGGCGGCCAGCGTGTTCCAGCCGGCGGCCTCGAAACGCGTCTTCATGTCCTCCGACGTCGACAGGTCGGTGGAGCCGTCGATGGTGATGTGATTGTCGTCCCACAAGACGATCAGCTTGTTCAGTTTGAGATGGCCGGCGAGCGAGATCGCCTCCTGGCTGACGCCCTCCATCAGGCAGCCGTCACCGGCGATCGTGTAGGTGTAGTGCTCGCACAGGTCCGAACCGAAGCGGGCGTTCAGGATGCGCTCGCCGAGCGCCATGCCGACAGCGGTGGCCAGGCCCTGGCCGAGCGGTCCGGTGGTCGTCTCGATACCGGCGCCGTGGCCGAATTCGGGATGGCCGGCGGTCTTCGAGCCGATCTGGCGAAAGCGCTTCAATTCGTCGATGGGAAAGTCTGCGTAGCCGGTCAGATGCAGGACCGAATAGAGCAGCATCGAGCCGTGGCCGGCGGAAAGGACGAAGCGGTCGCGATCCGGCCAGTCGGGGCGGGCGGGATCGAATTTCATGAACCGGCTGAACAGCACCGTGGCTGCGTCCGCCATGCCCATTGGCATGCCGGGATGGCCGGATTTGGCTGCCTCCACCGCATCCATCGACAGGAACCGGATAGCATTCGCCATGTGGCGGAGGGTGGTGGCGTCCGTGGCCGCGGCCATCTCGGCTGAATCCTGCATCGGTCTCTCCTTGTGGAATCCGCTGGAGCGGCTTCGCGGCTCGTTCGTCCGGCCGGGGGGCTTCGCATGCACACCGCAGCCTTGCTGCATCTCAAGAGCGCCAGCAGGTGAGGGGGTTGAGACATCGGCCCGCCGGCGCGACAGCCTGCCTCCGCCACCAGAGCGCAGAAGACCTAATGCACGGCCTGCGCCCGTTTTTCAATTCCAGGTGCCGCTAAATATTGATCATGCGAACACTAAAAAAACTTGTGATTACATGCCCTCTGCGCCTCGGCGGCTTGCGATCGAACAGGTCGGCGCGACCGATGGCGAACGGAATTCCGATCGACAATCGAGGGGCCGGTCGCGATGTTTTCACGCCATCGCAGGCGGCGCTTCGGCGGTTCGCCAGAAGCCCTCTACGCATCGGCCCATGTGCCCAATCGGTGGCTGCGCGGTCGGACGTCAAATCGGCTTTCGCACCTCCGAACCACCCAACCAAAACGTAGCCGGCTATATTTGTTGAAACCGAATGCCCGCTCGTGCGTTAGTGCAGACTGGGAGCTTCCGGGGGCGGCGCCTTTTCTGAGTTTGGCGGGCGTCCGTGTCGAATAAATCGTACGATCACCGCGTGATGATCTTGGGAAAAATCGATCTGCGTGAGTGAAGCGCAAACTATGGTGCCGCGTAAGGGGGTCTGCCGACGACGGGGCGGAAACAACGCGAGCGCCGTGGGCGGCAGAGTATATCGCTGAATGAAATCTTTGGAATTTGAACGCCTCTTCGAGGCCCTCCCCAGTCCTTATATGGTGCTGGATTCAGACTTGCGTTACGTGGCCGTTAACCGCGCCTACGAGAACGCCGTCATGCGAACGCGCGCGGATTTGGTCGGAGAGAAGCTCTTCGACATGTTTCCCAATGAAGGCGAAGGCGGGCGCCGATTGACGGCCTCCTTTGATGAGGTGCTTAAGAGTGGGGCGCCCGATACGATCGCCTTTATTCCCTATGAAATTCCCCGCCCGGCGGAAGCCGGGGGTGGATTCGAGCAGCGCTACTGGACGGCGACGCATACGCCGCTGAAGAACGTTGAGGGCAAGGTCGAATTCATCATCCAGAATACGATCGACGTGACCGAGATCGTTCGTCTCAAGGAGGCCAGTTCTGTGCCGTTCCGGGCGGTTCCCAGCGAATTGGCACTGCTCAAGCACGCACAAAACGTCGAGGAAGCCTATCAGACATCGGTCTCTCAGGCCGAGGAATTCCGGGGCTTGTTCCGGCAGGCGCCGGGCATGATCGCGGTGCTGCAGGGACCCGATCACGTCTTTACCTTCGTCAATGACAGCTACTCCCGCTTCATCGGCGGGCGCGACACCATCGGTCGCTCGGTCCGCGCCGCCATCCCGGAAATCGAAGGGCAGGGCTTCTTCGAAATGCTGGATGAGGTCTACAGCAAAGGCCGCAGCTTTTCCGGCGAGGGCGTCAGGGTGATGATCCGCTCCCAAGAGCAGGCTGAACCCATAGAGTCCTTCATCGACTTTTCCTACAACCCGATCCGCGATGCTGCCGGAGAGATATCCGGTGTCTTTGTTCAGGGCTTCGACCGGACTGAATCGATCCGCGCGGCGCAACGCCAACGGGTTTTGATCGACGAACTGAACCACCGTGTGAAGAACACATTGTCGACCGTGCAGGCGATGGCGCGGCAGAGTTTTCGAAATATCACCAACCCGGAGGAGGCTCGTTATGCCTTCGAGGCGCGGATCATGGCGTTGAGCCAGGCGCACGACGTCCTTTCGGCGCGTCGCTGGGAGGCTGCGGGCCTGTCTGTGCTGCTGCGCCAGGAACTCGCCGGCTTCGATCCCGCGCGGGTTCGTATGGTGGGGCCTGAAGTCCATTTGACGTCGAAATCAGCCATCGCCCTTGCCATGGTCTTTCACGAGCTTGCCACGAACGCCAACCGTCACGGGGCGATGGCCACCGCCGCCGGCACGCTGGAGGTGGAATGGACTGTGTCGGAGCGAGGAGCGAGGCGTCATCTCGCCGTGACCTGGCGGGAAGCCCTGGAAGACGCGCCGGAGCGCGAACTGACCTCCGGCTTCGGCGTCCGCATGCTGAAGCGGATTATCGAGGGCGAGCTGGCTGGTACGCTTTCTCTTGACCTTGGCAATTCCAGCCTCATTTGTCGCTTCGATGTCGCCCTCTCCGAGGTGGACGAATTTGAAATCTCAGCCGCGTAATGGATCTCGTGACATGAAGGGCCTGAAGATCTTCGTCGTCGAAGACGAGAGCCTCGTTGCCATGCAGCTGGAAGACATGCTGTTCGACCTGGGTTGTGAGGTTGTCGGTCTCGCGATGCGCCTCAACGGCGCCCATGAGATGATCGACTCCGGCATAAAGGTCGACCTGGCGATCCTGGACGTCAACGTGGCGGGAGAAAAAGTCTATCCTGTCGCCGCACGCTTCCGCCAGGCCGGGGTGCCGATCGTCTTTGCCACCGGCTATGGCCGCGCCGGCATCGAGGAGGAATGGCAGAGCTGCCCCGTGTTGCAGAAGCCCTATACCGAGCAGCAGATCGAAACGTCGATCGGCTCGGCGCTGGCGTAACGGCCAAATGGCCTCTCTATTCGTCGCTCGTCCCGGTCAGGAACATCACCAATTGCCGCTCGCTCATCCCGAGACTGGCGACGCGCGCATTGGGCCTGGCCTTGCGGGTGGCCTCGCGCCGTTCGGCGTCGACCATAAGCAGCAGCTTCGTGCCGCTCGTCGCAAGCGCCCCCGACAGCGTGGCGTCGAGTTCGCCTTGACCTTCCAGAACGACGACGGCGAGGGCGAAATCGCGGCGGGACATGCGGTCGAGCGCGACCCTCTGGCTCTCCGCGATGGTCGCGCGGGCGCCGGCGCGCTCCAGCGCGTTCGCGGTCTTCACCGCCCGGTCCGCGTCACCATCGCAGATCAGCACGTCGCGGCCGGCCAAAAGGCTGGCCCAGGAGAAGTTGTCGAAGCTCTGAAGTCCTGTCGTCATCGCTCCATAAGCGCATCGACCGCCGACAGCCGCAAGCCAGCGGCACGGCCCGGTGCCGGCCGCATCGGGATTATTTCCTCTCGCACCGGATCGATGCGCGTCGCTATTCGTTGATCGGCGGCGCGCTGGTCTCAACCGCCGTCGAACAGGGACAGCCCCGGAAGCCACGGATTTTCGCATGGACGTTTTCGTCAAGACCCTGATGGACAGCCTCGGTGCCTTCGGCATCGCCCTGTTGATGTTCCTGGAGAACGTCTTTCCGCCGATTCCGTCCGAGTTGATCATGCCCTTGGCCGGCTATCAGGCCGCGATCGGCCAGATGTCGATGGTCACCGTCATCCTCGCCGGGACGATCGGATCGCTCCTCGGCATCATTCCTTGGTACTACGCCGGCAAACTGATTGGCAAACGCCGACTGAAACGTCTCGCGGCGCGTCACGGTCGCTGGCTGACATTGTCGCCCGAGGACGTCGACTCCGCCGACGCCTGGTTTCGTCGTCACGGCTATTCGGCCGTCCTGTTCGGCCGCCTGATCCCCACCGTCCGCACGCTGATATCGGTGCCCGCCGGGATCGCAAAGATGTCGCTGCCGATCTTTCTCCTGCTGTCCGCGATCGGCAGCGCCGTCTGGACCAGCCTGCTGGCGGGCGCGGGCTATCTGCTGGGGAAAAACTACGAGGCGGTCGAAGCCTATGTAGGTCCCGTGTCCAATGTCGTATTGGGTCTGATCGTGATCGTTTACATCTACCGGGTCGTGACCTTCGAGTCGAAGGACGAACCGGATGCAAGCGAGCGGTCGGAGGCGGAGGGGTAGGGCGGCGCGGACTGCCGGAGGAAGAGCGGAGACCGGTTTTCCACCTGATCCCCCGCAAATTGTCTGGATTGGATTCGAGTTCATCGTGATTCAGGGTCCATTATCCTATCATCGACGGCCGGTGCGAAGAGGGGGAGGGCATCCATGCTACGAACGCGCGCGAAAAAGCAGGCCGGCACGGTCACGGGGCTGTTTCGCACGGGCGACGGTGGCTTCGAAACGGCACCGGTCCCGTTCCTCGATCTCGGCTTCGATGGCATCGCCGGCGATCGCCATGGCGGAACCACACGCCGGTCGAGCGGACGCGAGCCTTGGTATCCGCGTGGCACGGAAGTCCGTAACGAGCGGCAGCTTTCGCTGCTGGCCGCCGACGAACTCGCCGAGACCGCCGCACGCCTCGACATTCCCGAGATACGGCCGGAATGGATCGGCGGCAATTTGCTCGTTGAAGGCATTGCCGACCTCTCGTGGCTGCCGCCCCGCACGATCCTGATGTTTAACGGCGGCGTCACCTTGCGGATCGACGGCGACAACGGCCCGTGTCGGCTCTCGGGTCGGGCGATCGCCAGGCGGTATGAGGGTCGCGGCGACATCGAACTCGGCTTCGTTTCGGCGGCAAAGCACCGACGCGGCCTCGTGGCGTGGGTCGAAAAGCCGGGCAGGATCGTCGTGAACGAGGCGTTTGAGGCGCGCATTCCAGAGCAGTGGATCTACGAATAAGGTTCGTCTCTGCCCGTCGTTGCTCCGCTCCGCAGATCTTGCGCCATCGCTTCGCCGTTGTCCGCCTCCGGATCGAGCCGCCGCGTCGCGCCCCAGCGATCGAGCATGGCGTTGATGGCGTCGAGGACGAAGAAGCGGGCGGCCTCCCGGTCGTAACCCTCATCCATCAAGGCATCGTAATCGGTATGGGCATGTCGGATATGCGCCACGGTCGCCAGCCAGACGGCGCTCTGGGGCGACAGCGCCCGCATGTGGCGCGCGCCCGCCGCCGCGCGGATCGCCTCGGCGTCGACGAAAGGCGCGCGCGGGATCGTCGCGGTCAGCGCGCGGGCGATGCGCTTTTGCCGGTCGGTCGGCATCCTTTTACTCCGGCGGCGCATCGATGGCCGCGAGATACGGCTTGATGTCGACGAGCGGCGTGCCGTCGCGTACGTCGATGGCATCGATGGTGAGAATACCGCCATCAAGATCGACACGAAGCAGCCGAACGAGGTGCAGCCCGATCGGGTTCGGACGCACCGGAGAACGCAGCGTGAAGGTGCCGCGCGGGCCGTCGGCATGACGCGGCGCCTGTAGGGCAAGGTCCCGCTCGGCGCCATCGAGCCACGTCAGCAGGAACACCCAGCGATCCGCGCCGAGCCCGGTCAGCGCGCCCCGCCAGCGCGCGTCGATCTCGACCCGGGCGGGTTGCCCGCGCTCGCGTGCGTCGGACAGGTTTTTCGGACACTCGTCCAGGCTCGCCCAGGGCGACCGAACGCGGCCGATGAAGACCAACCCCGCATCGTCATAGTTTGGCTCAGGCCCGTCGAAGCGAACCTCGCCGGGGCGAACGGCCGGCGCGCTCTGGTCGGAGGCCGTCATCGCCAATCCTCCGAGCGCCGGCAGCACCTGTCCGCGAACGGTTTTCGCGAAAGCGCCGCGCTCGCCGAAAATCGCTTGCATCGAATAGGCTCTTCATATAAAGATATCTTTATATCGTAATCGAGATGCGTCATGCTGGACATCCAAAAACTTTCCTTCGAGCCGCTCGTCGACGCCCTCAAGGCGGTCGCCGAGCCGACGCGCCTTCGCCTCGTTCTGCTGCTCGCCCGGAGCGATCTGACGGTGAGCGAGCTTACGACGATTCTCGGTCAATCGCAGCCGCGCATTTCGCGACATTTGAAGCTGCTGGTGGAGTCGGGCGTGCTGGCGCGATACCAGGAGGGCGCCTGGGCCTATTTCCGTGTCAGCGACGACGCGTCGGTGGTTGGGCTGGTGCGCTCGCTTTTATCCTGGGCGGACGAGGCCGACCCGTTGATCGAACGCGACGGCGAGCGGCTGGAAGCGGTGCGAGCCGAGCGGGCGCGTCGCGCCGCCGATTATTTCGCCCGCAACGCCGGCCGTTGGGATCGCATCCGCGCGCTGCATGCCGCCGACGCCGAGGTCGAGCGAGCGCTTCTCGCCGCCTTGGGGACCAAGCGGATCGGAACCCTGCTCGACATCGGCACGGGTACGGGGCGAATTCTCGAGCTCCTGGCGCCGCGCTGCGAACGCGCGGTCGGCATCGATGCCTCGCGCGAGATGCTGGCGATCGCTCGCGCCAAGCTCGACGCGGCCAATATCATCAACGCCCAGGTGCGTCAGGGCGATGCCTATCATCTGCCGGTCGAGCGCCAGGCCTTCGATCTCGTGACCCTCCATCAGGTGCTGCACTATCTCGACGATCCGCAGGCCGCGATCGCGGAGGCGGCACGGGCCGTCGCGCCGGGCGGCCGTTTGGCGATCATCGATTTCGCTCCCCACGAGCTGGAATTCCTGCGCGCCGAGCACGCGCATCTGCGCCTCGGCTTTTCCGAGGCAACGCTGGTCGGTTATCTGGAAGAAGCAGGTCTTGAGCAGGTCAGCATCGATCACCTCGTTTCCAGCGGCGGCGAGACCGGGGAACTCACCGTGACCATCTGCATTGCGAAGGACCCGCGCCTCCTGGTCGCGGCAACCGCCTCCGCCCGTCAAACCTTTGTCAGCTGAGAAGAGAAAGTCGTCATGAGCCGCCCCAATCCCCTTTCGACGTCCGGCATTGATGTCTCCTTCGAGTTCTTTCCGCCGAAGACCGAGAAGATGGAGGAGAATCTCTGGCGCGCGATCGAGCGGTTGGCGCCGCTCGGCCCCAGCTTCGTCTCGGTGACCTACGGTGCCGGCGGTTCGACCCGCGAGCGTACCCATCAGACGATCGAGCGCATCCTGAAGGAGACGCAGCTGACGCCGGCTGCGCATCTGACCTGCGTCGACGCCACCAAGGAAGAGGTCGACGCCGTCGTCCGGCAATATTGGGAAACAGGCGTTCGTCATTTCGTCGCGCTGCGCGGCGACAGCCAGGCCGGCGTCGGCGGCGAATATGTGGCCCACAAGGATGGTTATCGCAACGCGGTCGAACTGGTCGCGGGCCTGAAAGCCTTCGCCGATTTCGAGATTTCGGTCGCTGCCTATCCCGAGAAGCATCCCGAAAGCCCGGATTTCGCTACCGACATCGACCTGTTGAAGCGCAAGGTCGACAACGGCGCCACCCGTGCCATCACCCAGTTCTTCTTCGACAACGATACCTTCGAACGTTACGTCGAGCGGGTCCGTCGCGCCGGCATCTACATTCCGATCGTGCCCGGCATCGTGCCGATCCACGACTTTACCAAAGTCGCACGCTTCTCCCAGGCAACCGGCGCCACTATCCCGGCCTGGCTCGCGGCGCGCTTCGAGGGCCTGGAGGACGACGAGCAGACGCGCAGCCACGTCGCCGCAGCGGTCTGCGCCGATCAGGTGCTGGATTTGCAGAAGCGCGGTATCTCCGACTTCCACTTCTACACCATGAACCGCGCCGATCTGGTCTATTCGATCTGCCACATCCTGGGGCTTCGCGCCGACGAGGCGTCGGCGCCGGCAGGCTCCGCCAGCGAAGCGGCCGCCGCCTGAACTGCTGGCGGCGCGGCGATCGGATCATGATTCAAAAAAAGCCGGGGTAACCCGGCTTTTTCGAATTGGGGCCGCTAGAAACGCGGCGTCGGATCTCATCCGATATCAGGGCACGACACCCATGACCATGGCACCGACAAAGACAAAAGCGGCCAGGATCATCACCAAATTCAGCGAACGCGTAAGTTCCATGTGCATCGCCTCCTCGTTGACGAGATGTGCCCGGAAGGTAACGAACCTGAATCGATCGTAAACCCCAATTCGTCGCTGCGCCGCACTGACGGTTCGAGCCAACTGCCGCAAACCACTGCAATGACTCGAGATGCAGGCGCGAAGAACGTCCGATATTTTTTTCACGCGCTGGCTTTCGTGATCGAAAGCCAGCCGAAACCGCTGTGGGGTAAGGCTAAGCGTCCCGCCGGGCCTGCTTGGCGTTACGCCTTGAAATGTCTGGTGATCTCCACTTGCGCGCTGGGTAGAACCGCGAAACCGCGGCGCCGGGGGCACCGAGGTGCGTTCCCGATCGCCCCCGCCGCATTCCCGCCGCATTGACCGGCCTCGCTTTATCCCGCTTGCAGGCGGTCTTCGAGCAGCCTGGCGATAGACAGCGTCGTCCGGTCGCGGCCGAAGCGGGTGACGATCGTCAGGCCGAGCGGCAGGCCCTCGGGCGTCGCCAACCCCGGCACGTTGACACAAGGGTTGCCGGTCAGCGTCCACAGCTTGTTGAGCGCCGGGTCGCCGGTGGTGGCGAGTCCCTTCGGGGCCGGCCCGAAGGCCGAGGGCGCCAGCAGCGCGTCGCAGGTGTCGAACAGCGCCGCCGCCGCCTTCCGGCCGATCCGCGCGGTTCGCCGTCCCGCATCGTATGCCTCGGCCGTGACCGCTGCGCCTTCATCGAGCTGCGCCAGCACCTTCGGTCCCATTCGGCTCCGATGCATCGTTCGCTCGTGTAGAAGCGCCTGTGCCGCCTCGAAATTCTGAATGTCGCCATGCGCCGTGCGAGCCGCTTCCAACGCGGCCGGCTCGGGGAGGTCGACGAGCTTGGCGCCGGCCGCTTCGAGCGCCTTGGCCGCCGTCTCCCATGCCGCCGCCATCGCCGGGTCGAGACGCCCCTCGGGGCCGGTGTCGAATGCCGTGCGATAGAGCCCAATCGTCAGCCCAGATGCGTCGGCGAGCGGCGGTGCCGTCAACTCCCGCCCGCTGAGGCATTCCGCCAGCAGCGCCACGTCGGCGACGCCGGCCGCGAACAGGCCGGCGGTGTCGAGCGTCCAGGAAAACACCTTCATGCCGACGGTCGGCAACAGCCGGAAGCTCGGCTTGTAGCCGGCGATGCCGCAGAACGAGGCGGGACGGATCACCGAGCCGCCGGTCTGCGAGCCGCAGGCGGCCGCCAGCATCCCCGCCGCGATGCCGGCCGCCGAGCCCGAGGACGAGCCGCCGGGCGTGTGGGCCAAATCGTGCGGGTTGCGCGTCGCCGCCGGGTCCATCGAGGCGAATTCCGTCGTCGCGGTCTTGCCGAGAATCGCCGCGCCCCGCAGCCGGGCGGCGGCGACCAGCGCCGCATCGGCGATCGGCTGGTGGCCTTGATAGATCGGCGAGCCGTGCTCCGTCGCCATGTCGAATGTGTCGAAGATGTCCTTGACGCCGAAGGGCACGCCGCGGAGCGGCCCGGTGGCGGCGCTCGCCGCAGCAATGCTGTCCGCCGACGCCCGGCGGACGAAGGCGCCGATCACGCCGTCCAGGCTGTCGATACGCGCGTTCGCTTCCCGGATGACGGTTTCCGGCGTGGTGCGTCCGGCCTCGATGTCGGCGGCGATGCGGGTGACGCTCAGCGGCGCCAGCGTCACGGGGATGGGCGAGGGAAGGGACATGAGCGGTCGATCCTGTTGTGGTGCCCGCCTGTTTAGAGGCCGCGCGGGCGAGCCCGCAAGCGCCTGTCACCCGAAGGCGCGCCGAATCGGCTAAGCTGCCCATTCGCGTCCGGTGCTCTAATTGCGGACGAGCCGGCCGGTCATCCGGCCGCGAGCCCAGCGGAGAGACGCCTTGCAGAGTTTTCCAACGGCGAAGGACGCCGCCCTCACGCTGCGCCCCGACGTGCCGGTCTATTGCTTCCGCCCCGACGTGCTCACCGCCGACGCGCAACGCTTCATGGCGGCGTTTCCGGGTGACACCGCCTATGCGGTCAAGACCAATGGCGAGCCGATGGTGCTCGAAACCCTCAGCAAGGCGGGGATCAAAATCTTCGACGTCGCCTCGCCGGGCGAGTTCGCCGCGGTCAAGGCCGCCCAGCCGGATGCCGAGATGCTCTACATGCACCCGGTCAAGGCGCAGTCGGATATCCGCCTGGCGCTGGAGACCTACAACATCCGCGTCATGTCGCTCGACCATGAGGACGAGGTCGCCAAGATCCTGCGCATCGTCCGCGCCCTCGATCTCGACCCCGGCACCATCACCCTGTTCGTGCGACTGCAGACCAAGGGCAGCGCGGCCTACGAACTGTCGAAGAAGTTCGGCGCCGCGCCCGCTCACGCGGTCGAGCTTTTGCAGCGCTGCCACAAGATCGGCTTCAAGGTTGGCCTGTGCTTCCATGTGGGCTCGCAGATCGAGGACCCGGAGACCTACGAACGGGCGCTGGCCTCGGCCGACTGGGTGCGCAACCGCGCCGACGTGCCGCTCGCCGGGCTCGACGTCGGCGGTGGCTTTCCGGCCGAATACGGCCACGACCCCCGCCGCAAGAAGCGTCAGATGCCGGGGCAGGACGAGATCATGGCGCGGCTCAGCGCCGATCTGGCCGAATGGGCGTTCGACGATCTGCCGCTGGTCGCCGAGCCGGGGCGGGTGATCGTCGCCAGAGCCTTTTCGCTGATCGTCCGGGTGCTCCTGCGCAAGGGCAAGCGGCTCTACATCAATGACGGCATCTGGGCGTCTTTGTCGGATTCATGGACCGGCAAGATCACCCTGCCGGCGCGCTTCATCCCCGATCCGGCGAGGACGCGCCGCAATGGCGATCCGAAGAACATCCAGGCCTTCAAGGTCTGCGGCGCGACCTGCGACAGCGTCGACATCCTGTCGCGGCCGTTCTGGCTGCCGGAGACGGTGGACACCGGCGACTGGATCGAGATCGGCCATATCGGCGCCTATTCACTGTCGCTGCGAACCCGCTTCAACGGCTTTTACCCCGACAGCTTCGTCGAAGTGACGACGCCCTTCGACGCCGGTGCGGCGGCTGAGGGCTATGCCAGCCTGGAGACGATGGCGGATTGAGGGGGCGCGCGGGGGCAGGGGACGCTTGAGGCAGCCTGCAAAATCGAGGAAGAAGTTGGCCTCGAAATCCTCGGTCCGTGGTCGGACTTTGAATGGGAAATGATAAACGGCAAGCTGAGCGCCCTGCGCTGGGTGATCGGGGAAGACTGGGACATGCTCGACACGTAACGGTACCGACAGAAACTTGGGGGAGGGCTGATGGACGAGTTCGGACTTGGCTGGGCGCTCGCAGGTATCCTGCTCACGGCGGGTCTTGCGACGCTCGGCACTTGGGTGGTCAACGTTCAAACGCTACGGCACGAGCGTGAGACCAAGCAGGAGGAGATCGAGCGCCACGCGCGTTACCTTGCCATCCGCGTGATCTGTGTACTGGATCCTTTCGTCTCCGACTGCGTCGAGGTCGTGCATGACGAAGGCGTTCCCAGCCCGCCGGAGCGCGAATACGTATCCTGTGTCTCGACGCCGAGCCTCACGCTTCCGGAAGACGTCGACTGGCGCGCCGTGAAGCCCGACTTGATGTACAAGATTCTCGGCTTCCCTAGCGAGATTGCCGTAGCCGACCAGACCATCGGCCGGACCAAGTCGGAAATTTCAACACCGCCTGACCATAACGAGTTCTTCTGGGAGCGGACAATCCGCTACGGGAAGCTTGGCCTCGCCGCTATGAATCTCGCCGACGATCTCCGAGGTATCTACGGCATACCGGCACGCGACGACGGAGACTGGAATGTGCGGGAGAGCCTCGAACTGCGTCTAACTAAAGTCGAGAAGCAGAAGGCAGACTCCGAGGCGAAGCAGGCAGAGTTCCACAGGAGGATGTGGGAAGAGCATGAGGCCAGGAAGGCGGTAGAGGCTGTGCCAGCGCTTCCCGTGTCGGACAGGCAGCCGATCTAAGGCCTGGCTCGAAAGTCCAGCTAGAGCATCCGGCGAATAATTTGAATCGACGGGTTCCCATTTGATGTTCGGTTTGATTCTCTGTGAGCAGGAGGTGCTTCATGGGAAAGGCTGTTTCATCAGATT